>DAIPYB010000300.1:0-4409 GCA_036782955.1 Pseudoxanthobacter sp.
GCCGCGAGCGCATTCTCAAGGTGCATGCCCGCAAGGTGCCGCTGGCGCCCGACGTAAACCTCAAGACGCTGGCTCGCGGCACCCCCGGCTTCTCGGGCGCGGACCTGATGAACCTCGTCAACGAGGCGGCCCTCATGGCGGCGCGGCGCAACAAGCGCCTCGTAACCATGGCCGATTTCGAGGATGCCAAGGACAAGGTGATGATGGGCGCCGAGCGCCGCACGCTGGTGATGACGGAGGGCGAGAAGCGCCTCACCGCCTATCACGAGGGCGGCCACGCCATCGTCGCGCTGCATGTGCCGGCGACCGATCCGGTCCACAAGGCCACCATCATCCCGCGCGGCCGTGCGCTGGGCATGGTCATGCAGTTGCCGGAGCGCGACAAGCTCTCCATGTCCTACGAGCAGATGACGTCGCGTCTGGCGATCCTGATGGGCGGCCGCGTGGCGGAGGAGCTGATTTTCGGCAAGGAGAAGGTGACTTCCGGTGCCGCCTCCGACATCGAGCAGGCCACCAAGCTGGCACGCGCGATGGTGACGCGCTGGGGCTTCTCCGATGCGCTGGGCGCGGTCGCGTACGGCGAAAATCAGGAGGAAGTGTATCTGGGCCTGTCCATGGGCAAGCAGCAGAACGTTTCCGAGGAAACTGCCCGCAAGATCGACGCGGAAGTCCGCCGTCTGGTTGAGGAAGGGCATGCCGAGGCGCACCGCATTCTGACCGAGCACGGCGGCGAACTGGAATCGCTGGCGCAGGGCCTGCTGGAATATGAGACGCTTTCGGGCGAGGAAATCCGCAACCTGCTGGCGGGCATTCCCCCGGTGCGCGACAACGGCGACGAGCCGCCCGCGCCGCGTCCCTCTGCCGTGCCTTCGGCCGGTGGCCCCAAGGCCAAGGAAGGCGATGTCGGCGGGACTGCGCCCCAGCCGCAGGCCTGATCGCTTACCGCAGTGCGGTTTGGAACACCTTGAAAAGCCGGCCTTTGGGCCGGCTTTTCTATTTCGCCGCAGTGCCGCTCCCGAAGCGGGTGCGATAGGCGGACGGTGTCAGCCCGGTCGATCTGGCAAAATGATGGCGCAGGCCGGCGGCGGTGCCGAAACCGGTGGCGGCGGCGATCTCGTCCAGCGACAGCGCCGTTTCCTCCAGCAAAGCCTTTGCCCGGGCCACCCGGGCTGCTGTCAGCCAGCGGGCCGGCGTGGCGCCGGTGGCAGCCTCGAAGCGGCGCAGGAAGGTGCGCTCGCTCATGCCCGCCGCCTGCGCGAGGCTTGCCACGGTGTGGGCCGTGGCGAGATCGTCGGCAAGGCGGGCAATGAGGGGGGAGAGCCGTGCCGCCTCGTGGGGCACCGGCACTGCGCGTTCCACGAACTGGGCCTGACCGCCCTCGCGGTGGGGCGCCACCACCAGCCGCCGCGCCACGCTGTTGGCGGCGCTCCAGCCGAAGTCGCGGCGGATCAGGTGCAGACCAAGATCGATGCCGGCGGCGCTGCCGGCGGACGTCAGCACATTGCCTTCGTCGATATAGAGTACATCCGGCACGACGCGGATGGCGGGATAGCGCGCCGCCAGCGCATCGGTATAGCGCCAGTGAGTGGTCGCGCGCCGGCCGTCCAGAAGGCCGGCGGCGGCCAGCACGAAAACCCCCGAGCAGATCGACATCAGCCGGCAGCCGCGCCCATGCGCGGTCCGCAGCGCGGCTATCAGCGTTTCCGGCACCGGCGCTTCCGTGCCGCGCCAGCCGGGAACGATCACGGTTCCTGCCTCCGCGATCAGGTCCGGGCCGCCATCGGCCACCACCTGCACGCCACCGGTTGCCCGCAGCGGCCCGGCATCGATCGCCGCCACCGCGAAGCGATACCACCCCGGCCCCATCTCCGGCCGCGACAGGCCGAACAGTTCCACGGCCACGCCGAATTCGAACGTGCACAGCCCGTCATAGGCGAGTGCCACCACGAGCGGATTCTCCGGCCCGTTGCGGGGCGGGGCATCGGCCATGGCGGGCGCGGAGGAGGGGGAAGAAGATGTAGCGCGGTTTGGCATGATCTCGATGTTAGATGGCATTTCCGCCATCTGCCAGCCCCGGCGAGGCTGCGATAAGACGGGAGGCGAAAGCGAAATGCCGGTCGCGCGCCTGCCGAACCGGTCGACATAAGGAGAGCGCCGTGAGCGACGTCAGCCTCTATCCCGCCGCCGCCTCGCCGGCGGCCGCCGCACACTTTGCCGCGCGGCTGTCGTTTGAGACAGACTGCGCGGACGTGCATGCCGCGCTGGCTTCGGGCGCGGCGGAGTTCGTGCTGCTGCATGCGGTCGGGTCGCCGGAGGCGTTCGCCCGGCGTCACATTCCGGGGGCGGTGCACCTGCCGCATCGCGCCATCGGGGCGGAGCGCATGGCACAGTGGCCGGCGGAGACGCTGTTCGTGGTCTATTGCGCCGGTCCGCACTGCAATGGTGCAGATCAGGCGGCACTGAAGCTGGCGCGGCTGGGCCGACCGGTGAAGATCATGATCGGCGGTCTGACGGGCTGGGCCGACGAGGGCTATGCATTCGCCGGGGAGGGGAGCGATGCTTGAGCTGCGCCCCAACTGTGAGTGCTGCGACCGTGACCTGCCGCCCGATGCAGCGGCGCTGATCTGCTCTTATGAGTGCACGTTCTGTCCGGATTGCGCTGCCGCGCTGCCGGGCGGGCGCTGCCCCAATTGCGGCGGCAATCTCACGTCGCGGCCGGTGCGCCCCCGGGAGAGGCTCGCGCGCCACCCTGCCTCCACGCTTCGCGTGGTGAAGGCGGGCGGCTGCGCCGGCATGCGGCCGCTATGACCGCGCGCCGATTGCCCGCGTGACCGCGCCGAGGAAGCCGGCGAGATTGTCGGTCACGTGATCCACATGGGGGTCGTCGCGGCCCTCATGTTCCCAATTCTCACGGATCACCGCGGCGGCATCCCGGGGCACGACCAGCACGGTGGACATGCCGTGCTGGTGGGGCACTTTCAGGTTGCGCGGCAGATCCTCGAACATGGCAGCACTTTCGGGGCGGATGCTGCTGTGCTGCCAGAACAGGTCATAGGCTCCGGCTTCCGGCTTCGGCAGGTGGCCGGCGGCGGCGATGTCGAAGATATCGTCGAACAGGCTGCCGATGCCAAGTTTCTCGCATACCCGCTCGGCATGGCGACGGGAACCGTTGGTCATGATGAACCGGCGGCCCGGCAATTCCGCCAGCGCGGCGGCCAGCGCCGGCGCCGGCGAAAGCGGCGAATGGTCTATGTCGTGGACATAATCGAGAAACACCTCCGGCGAGAGGCCGTGCTCGATCATCAGGCCGCGCAGCGTGGTGCCGTAACGGCGATAATAGTCCTTCTGCACCACGCGGGCCGTGACCGCGTCGACCTTCAGCTCGGCCTGCAGGAAAGCGCCGATCCGGGCATCGATCTGGCTGAACAGATCACATTCGGCCGGATAGAGCGTGTTGTCGAGGTCGAAGATCCACGCCTCGACCGCGCGGAAGCGGTCGAGACGGGGTGTGGCATGCGGGCTCACGGGGTGATGAGGGTCCCGGCGCCCCGTTCGGTGAACAGCTCCAGCAACACGACGTGCGGCACCTGCCCATCCAGAATGACGACGCCTTCGACGCCGCGTTCCAATGCCTCGATGCAGGTTTCCACCTTGGGAATCATGCCGCCGGAAATGGTGCCGTCGGCGATCAGCGCGCGCGCCTCGGCCACCGACAGCTCCTTGATGAGGTTCTTGTCGCGGTCGAGCACGCCCGGCACGTCGGTCAGGAACAGCAGGCGGCGGGCGCCGAGCGAGCCGGCGATGGCGCCGGCAAAGGTATCGGCATTGATGTTGTAGGTCTGGCCGGCTTCGTCGGGGGCCACGGGGGCGAGAACCGGGATGATCTCGCTCTTGGCCATGATATCGAGAACCTCGCGGCGCACCGTCGCCGGTTCACCGACGAAGCCGAGATCGACCACCGCCTCGATGTTGGAATTGGGATCGACGGTGGTGCGTGTCACCTTGGAGGCCGTCACCATGCGGCCGTCCTTGCCGCAAAGGCCCACGGCGCGGCCGCCGGCGGCATTGATGGCGGCGACGATTTCCTTGTTGATGGAGCCGGCCAGCACCATTTCGACGATCTCGACGGTGGCCGCATCGGTCACGCGCAGGCCGTCGCGGAACTCGCTCTTGATGCCGAGCCGCTTCAGCATGGCGGCAATCTGCGGCCCGCCGCCATGCACCACCACCGGATTGAGACCGGACTGCTTCAGCAGCGTGATGTCCTCGGCGAAGGCGCGCGACAGCTCCGGGGAGACCATGGCGTGGCCGCCATATTTGACCACCACCGTCTGGTCGTCATAGCGCAGCATGTAGGGCAGCGCCTCGGCGATGATGCGCGCGCGCGACTGGAAGTCGGCGTCGGTCTC
>DAIPYB010000301.1:0-4407 GCA_036782955.1 Pseudoxanthobacter sp.
GATGAACACCAGCACGATGGCCAGCGCCGGCTTGAGATAACGGAACCGGTGGATCATGGCGGCAAGGGCGAAATAGAGCGCCCGCAGGCCAAGGATGGCGAAGATATTGGACGTATAGACGAGGAACGGATCCGTGGTGATGGCGAAGATCGCCGGCACGGAATCGACGGCGAACACGATGTCCGCCACTTCCACCATGACCAGCGCCATGAACAGGGGCGTCACGAACAGCGCCATCCGCCCGCTGCGCGGATGCGGGGCGCGAACGAAGAAGCGATCGCCATGTAGTTCGCCGGTCACGTTGAGACGGCGGCGCATCAGGCGGATCAGGGCGTTTTCGCCGATCTCCGCGGGCTTCTCCTCGCTCCAGAGCATCCGGATGCCGGTGAAGACGAGGAAGGCGGCAAAGATCAGGAGCACCCACTCGAAGCGTGCGACCAGCGTGGCGCCGACGCCAATCATGATGGCGCGCAGTACAAGCACCCCAAGAATACCCCAGAACAGCACCCTGTGCTGGTAGAGTCGGGGAATGGCGAAATAACTGAAGATCAGCGCGATGACGAATACGTTGTCGAGCGCCAATGTTTTCTCAACGACGAAGCCCGTCACATAGGCAAGCCCGGCCTCGTTGCCGAACCACCACCAGACGAAGCCGCCGAAGGCCAGGCCGAGCGAAATATAAAATGCTGACAGCACGAGGCTTTCGCGCACCGATATCTCGTGGTTGTGGCGATGGAGAACGCCGAGATCGAAAGCCAGAATGGCAACGACCAGTCCGAGAAAGGCAAGCCACAACCATACGGGCTTGCCCATCCACAGGGCTTCGAGAAACGGAAGCATGAATTCCATGGGCCTGATGAGCCTTTCACAAGGCCGGCGCGCGATGTCGATAACGGTCCGACATCGCAAGAGCGCCGGCAGGCTCTTGCCAGAGGGGCCCGGACCCATGGGATATGCCGCATATGGGCTCGTCGATGATCCGTTCAAGGGCGATGCCGGCGGAAAACAAGCCGCCATCCGTCATCGTGGCGAAGACAGTGCGTCTTGCCGTGACGCGGCTCCACACCTGCCGCTGATGCGCTTATCTGCACGGCAGAAAAGTACCCGAGCCGCGGACCCGTTCCGCAGGGAGACGATCATGAAGAAGCTCATCGGCATTGGCGGCACCCGGCATCGCCATTGGGTCGGCGACGGCTTCCCCGTCCGCACCCTGTTCGATTATTCGCAGGCCGCCGAATACAGCCCGTTCCTTCTGCTCGATTATGCCGGCCCGCTCGATTTTCCGCCGACAACTGCCAGACGCGGCGTCGGCCAGCATCCTCACCGCGGTTTCGAGACGGTTACGATCGTTTTCGACGGCGAGGTCGAACATCGCGACTCGACAGGGGCAGGGGGCACCATCGGCCCCGGTGACGTGCAGTGGATGACAGCTGCCGGCGGTATCATTCATGAGGAATTCCACGCTCCGGCCTTCGCAGAGCGAGGCGGCACCTTCCGCGTGGCCCAACTCTGGGTAAACCTTCCCGCCCGCGACAAGATGTCGGCGCCGGGCTATCAGTCGTTGCGCGCAGCCGATATTCCGATCGTGGAGTTGCCGCAGGCCGCCGGTTTGGTGCGGGTGATCGCCGGTGCGCTGGAAGGCGCGAACGGACCGGCGCGGACCTTCACTCCCATCAATGTATGGGATGTCCGCCTCACCGGCGCGGCACCGGCGAAGCTGGAGGTTCCATCAGGTAACAATGCCTTCGTCGTGGTGCTGGAAGGCAGCGCCGGCGTCAACGGCAGCCGTCTGCTGGGGGAGGCGGAGGTCGCCCTGCTCGACCGGAACGGCACCACGGTGGAGATCGCGCCGCAGACAAATTCCCACCTGCTGGTGCTGACCGGCGAGCCCATCGACGAGCCGGTTTTCGGACATGGTCCGTTCGTGATGAATACCCGCGCTGAAATCATCGCCGCCGTCGACGATTTCAACAGTGGACGTTTCGGAACCATCCCGGCGCATGGCGCCTGAGCCGTCTGGCCGTCCTTGACGAACCGTCTGGCACCATTGCTGAAAGGATGGTGCCAGACGGTCTTGGTGTCGTGGTTTTTTGGCATAGCGTGTGCTTGGGAAATGTTGGTGGCTGGCTTTGTCACTGACATTTCGCGATGAGCCGCATAATGAGAGTTATGGAATTTATTTTGGTCGATTGCCTTGTGGCCGGACATTGGGATGTGGCGTTTTCCCGTTCAAATTTTGTTCCGATCTCTGGAGTGCCGAAAAAAGTGCGCATTATCCGGTGAGAATGAATCCAAAGCGTAGGGCCAGGCTGACGGACGCGTTCCGGGACGGTTCGGTTGCAAGGGGAAGCCGGATCGTGAGAGGACGCAGTGCGGCGGCAGATCCTTGCTTGCGGTTCGGAAGACCGGCGGCCGGGACCCTACGGATGCCGTGTCTCCTCCTGCTTTCTACGGAATGCGCCTGCACGCTGCGGAGAATGCGATCTTGCCGACGCCAGAAGACCGTCCCGACTATTCAGATCAGGCACGCGGTGCGGATGGCGCGCCGCCCCGGGCCGTGCGGCCGCAGCGGGGAAAGCGCCTGTTGCGGGTTATCGTCGGCGTTGCCGTGCTCGCCGGCGGGGCAGGCGCACTTGTCACCTACCAGCCGTGGACCCGGCTCAGCGCCAGCCCGTCGGGTGATCCCGGCCCCGGCGGCCCGCCCGGCCCGGGCCGCCATTCCGGCCCCTCGCCCGTCGCGGTCGCAACGGCGATAACGGCCAGTGTTCCCGTTATCTATCAGGGTCTTGGCACGGTTACGCCGCTCAATACGGTGACCGTTCGTTCTCGCATTTCCGGCTACCTGACACGCGTCACCTTCACGGAAGGTCAAGCCGTCAAGGCAGGCGATCTGCTGGCTGAAATCGATTGCCGCACCTATGAGGCGACCGCCACGCAGATCGAGGGTGAGCTGAAGCAGGCGCAGGCACAGCTTGAGAACGCCCGTCTCGATCTTCAGCGTTACCAGAAGCTCCGCGCGCAGGATTCCATCGCCAAGCAGAACGTCGATACGCAGGCCGCGACAGTGCAGGAATATGAAGGCGCGGTTGCTGCCTCGCAGGGCAAGCTCGATGCCGCGAAGGTAGATGTCTCCGACTGCCGCATCACCGCACCGATTTCCGGCCGTGTCGGCCTGCGCAAGGTAGATGCCGGCAACTATGTCACCGCCGGCGACAGCACCGGCATTGCGGTCGTCACCCAGCTTCAGCCGATTGCCGTTCTCTTCACCCTGCCGGAAGACCAGATCGGCCTTGTCGCCAGCCGCATGCAGAGTGGCGCCAGCCTGCCTGTCACCGCCTATGATCGCGCCAACCTGCGCCCGGTCGCCGACGGCCATCTCGCCTCCATCGACAACCAGATCGATACCTCGACGGGCACGGTCAAGCTCAAGGCCGAATTCCCCAACACCGACGGGCTGCTGTTCCCCAACCAGTTCGTCAACGCCCATCTGAAGGTCGATACCCTCAGCGATGTCGTGGTCGTTCCTTCGGCCGCGGTGCAGTACGGCACGCCCGGCAGCTTCGTCTACAAGGTTCAGCCGGATCATACCGTCGCGTTGCAGGTGGTTCAGACCGGCATCAGCGACGACGAGCGCACCGTGATCACTGCCGGCCTCGCCAGCGGCGATGTCGTTGTCGTGGACGGCGTGGATCGCCTGCGCAGCGGCGCATCCGTCAATGTCCGCATGGTGGACGGCAAGCCGGTCGGCACGGAAAGCGCAGGCAAGCGCCGGGTCGAGAGGCCGGCGTCGTGAACCCGTCACGCCCGTTCATCCTGCGGCCGGTGGCCACCACGCTGCTGATGGTGGCGGTGCTGCTCTCCGGCCTCGTCGGGGCGCTGTGGCTGCCGGTTTCGGCGCTGCCCAGCGTCGACTACCCGATCATTCAGGTCACCACGCTTTATCCCGGTGCCAGCCCGGAGGTCATGACCACAGCCGTCACGGCGCCGCTGGAGCGTGAGCTGGGCCAGATGTCCGGCCTTGACGAAATGGCCTCGAAGACCTCTGCCGGCTCATCGGTCATAACGCTGCGGTTCAGCCTCGATCTCGACCTCGACGTGGCCGGGCAGGAGGTGCAGGCGGCCATCAACGCGGCGCGCAGTTCCCTGCCCTCCGATCTGCCGACGCCCCCCACCTATGCCAAGGTCAACCCGGCCGATTTCCCGATCCTGACACTTGCCATCACCTCGCCGACCATGAGCGAGACCCAGCTATACGATCTGGTCGATACCCGGCTTGCCCGCCGCATTTCCCAGATTGCCGGGGTCGGGCTGGTACAGATCGCCGGCGGCCAGCGCAAGGCCATCCGCGTGCAGGCCAATCTCAATGCGCTGGCGGCCTATGGCCTCAACATCGACGACCTGCGCACC
>DAIPYB010000302.1:0-4364 GCA_036782955.1 Pseudoxanthobacter sp.
ACGAGCTGAACCCGGACGCCGGTTCGGCCGACGAGATCGAGGCGATCAAGGCCAACAAGGGCAACACCGGCCCGCAGGCGCCCGACGTGATCGACGTGGGCCTCGCCTTCGCCCCCGCCGCCAAGGCCGAAGGCCTGCTGCAGCCCTACAAGGTGGCGACCTGGAGCGAAATTCCCGACAACGTCAAGGACGCCGACGGCTACTGGTACGGCGACTATTATGGCGTGATGTCCTTCGGCATCAACAAGGATCTGGTCTCCACCGTCCCGACGGACTGGTCCGACCTGCTGAAGCCGGACTATGCCAACGCGGTGGCCCTGACGGGTGATCCCCGCGCCTCCTCGCAGGCGATCCTGGCCATCATGTCGGCCGGCATGTCGCGCGGCGCCGCACCCGGCAAGGAATCGGGCGAAAAGGGTCTGGAGCTGTTCGCCGAGATCAACAAGGCCGGCAACTTCGTTCCCGTCCCCGGCAAGGCCGGCACCATCGCGCAGGGCCAGACCCCGGTCGTGATCGGCTGGGACTATAACCTGCTCGCCTGGCGCGACGGCCTGAAGGGCAACCCGCCGATGGAAGTGGTGGTGCCGAAGTCCGGCGTGCTCGCCGGCGTCTACGTGCAGGGCATCAGCGCCTATGCGCCCCACCCGAACGCCGCCAAGCTCTGGATGGAATATCTCTATTCCGACGAAGGCCAGACCAGCTGGCTGAAGGGCTATTGCCACCCGGCCCGCTTCGGCGCCATGGCCAAGGCCGGCAAGTTCCCGAAGGAGCTTCTGGAAAAGCTGCCGCCGGCCGAAGCCTATGACAAGGCCGTGTTCCCCAGCCTCGAGGCCCTCGACGCCAACAAGACCGCCGTCACCACCGGCTGGGACAAGGTCGTCGGCGCCAACGTGAAATAAGACGCGCGGCCCCGGCCGGCCCGCGATCCCCGCGGGCCGGCCGGACCGCTTTTCGTTCCAGGTCCCATCCCGCATGACGACAAGCCCCACGCAGGCGCGGCAGGCCCCCTCATCCGCACCATCGGCCAGCCGGGCAAACCGGACACGGCAGGCGCTGAACTGGATCGGGGTCGTCCCCTTTCTGGTCTTCGCGCTGCTGTTTCTGATCCTGCCGACGCTGAACATCGTCTTCGGCGCCTTCCTGGACGCCGGCGGCCATTTCACGCTCGCCAATCTCGCCGGCCTGTTCACGCCCTCCATCCGGGGGGCCTTCATCATTTCGGTTGAGCTCAGCCTGCTCACGGCCGCTCTCGGCTGTCTCTTCGGCTTTCTCATCGCCGCCGCACTCACCCTCGGCGGCCTGCCGGCAGGACTGAAAAGCGCGGTCGCCACCTTTTCCGGCGTCGCTTCCAATTTCGCCGGCGTGCCGCTGTCGTTCGCCTTCATCGCCACGCTGGGCCGGCTCGGCTTCGTCACCGTGCTGATGCGCGACTGGCTGGGCGTGAACCTCTATGCCACGGGCTTCAACCTCATCTCGTTCTCCGGCCTGGCGCTGACCTATCTCTATTTCCAGATCCCGCTGATGGTGCTCATCATCACCCCGGCGCTTGAGGGGTTGCGGCGCGAATGGCGCGAGGCGGCCGAAATCCTCGGCGCCAGCGGCTTCCAGTACTGGCGCATGGTGGCCCTGCCGGTGCTGTGGCCCTCGCTGCTCGGCACGCTGGCGCTGCTGTTCGCCAATGCCTTCGGGGCGGTCGCAACCGCCATCGCGCTCACCGGATCGTCGCTGTCCATCGTGCCGATCGTGCTGTTCGCCCAGATCCGCGGCGACGTGCTCAACGATCCTCATCTCGGCTATGCCATCGCCTTCGGCATGATCGTGCTGACGGGCCTTGCCAACGGCCTCTACATCCTGCTGCGCATGCGCGCCGAAAGGTGGGTCCGATGAAAACCGCCCGCCTGTGGTCATGGATCGCCTTTGCACTGGCGGCGATCTATTTCCTGCTGCCGCTGATCGGCATGTTCGAATTCTCGCTGCGCATGAAGCGCGGCAGCTACAGCCTCGAAGCCTACCGGGTGGTGCTGACGGATCCGCAGTTCCAGCAGACCTTCGGCTATTCGGTGGTGCTGGCCCTGCTGACCATCGTGCTCGGCGTGCTCATCGTGGTGCCGACGGCCTACTGGGTGCGGCTGCGGCTGCCGGCCATTCGCCCGGTGGTGGAGTTCATCACCCTGCTGCCGCTCGTCATTCCGCCGATCGTGATCGTGTTCGGCTACATCCGCCTGTTCAACACCTCGTCGATCCTGCCGCTGACCGGCAACTGGTGGGGCACCAACGTGCTGATCCTGTTCGGCTATGCCACGCTGGCGCTGCCTTACATGTATCGCGCGGTCGACACCGGCCTGCGCGCCATCGACATCGCCACCCTGACGGAGGCCGCCCAGAGTCTCGGCGCCGGCTGGACACGCATTATGGCCGGGGTGATCCTGCCCAACGTGCTGGTGGCGGTGCTGTCGGGGGCATTCCTGACGTTCGCCATCGTCATCGGCGAATATGTCTTCGCGGCGCTGCTGAACCTCAACACCTTCGGCCCGTACATGGTGTGGATGGGCGGCAACCGCGCCTATGAGCCCTCGGCGCTGGCGGTCATCGCCTTTTCCATCACATGGGCGTGCATGGGGCTGATCCAGCTCGTGTCGCGCTTTTCCCGCTTTCCCGTCGCAGGGCGATAGCCATGGCCTTTCTCGAAATCTCCCGTCTTGAGAAATCCTTCGGCGGCACGCGCGTGGTGCAGGACTTCAGCCTGTCGGTGGAAAAGGGAGCGTTCGTTTCCTTTCTGGGGCCGTCGGGCTGCGGCAAGACCACGGTGCTGCGCATGGTGGCCGGCTTCGAGACGCCGGATTCGGGCGCCATCCGCATCGCCGGACAGGACGTGACGCGCCTGCGCCCGAACCAGCGCAACATCGGCATGGTGTTCCAGTCCTATGCCCTGTTCCCCAATCTCACCGTCGCCCAGAACGTGGGCTTCGGCCTGAAGGTGGCGGGGCGGCCGAAAGCGGAAATCGCAGCCCGCGTGGCGGAGATGCTGGAACTGATCGGCCTGCCGGCGCTTGGCGGGCGCTATCCCTTCCAGCTTTCCGGCGGCCAGCAGCAGCGCGTGGCGCTGGCCCGCGCCCTTGCCGCGCGACCGCGCGTCCTGCTGCTCGACGAGCCGCTGTCGGCGCTCGATGCCAAGATCCGCATCAGCTTGCGACAGGAAATCCGCGCCATCCAGCGCGAACTCGGCATCACCACCATTTTCGTCACCCACGATCAGGAAGAAGCACTGTCGATCTCCGATCACATCGTGGTCATGCATCAGGGCGTTGCCGATCAGGTCGGCACGCCGTTTGAAATCTATAACCGCCCGGCGACCCGCTTCGTGGCGCAGTTTGTCGGCACGCTGAACCTGCTCGATGCCGTGGTGGAGGATGCCGCTGCCGGCCGGTTGCGCGTCGGCGAGGTTCCCGTCAGCCTGAACCGCGATCTGGAAGCCCCCGGCGGCAGCCGCATCAGCCTCGCCATGCGTCCGGAGACCGTCGCCCTCGGCCGGCATGAGGGCCACGACATCGTGTTCGCGGGGCAGATCGAAGACGTCCATTTCCTCGGCTCCGTCATCCGCATCAGGGTCGCAGTGGGCGGACACGTCATTTCGCTCGATACCTTCAACCGGCCTGACCGCGCGCCGCCGGTGGCCGGCGCGCCGGTTGAAATCAGCGTATGCGAGCGCGACCTTCTCGTGCTGGCCGCCTGAGCGGCCACCGGCCCGTGGACGGCCCGGACCCAGATTTCGCCGGAACGGGCGACTGGCGGGCGCGCATCGCCGCCCTGCCGCCGGCCGTGCGGACCGACCTTGCCGGCCGGGCACGCCGGGCGCCGCTGTTCGCCCATGCCTATGCCTTCCACCTCAACCTGCGTTTCGGCGGCATGGCCCCGGACGATGTCGCCGGCTTTGCCCAGGCCTGCGGGCTCCGGGGCGTGAAAATACACCTCGACGACGGCGAGGAGCGCAGCATCGGCGCCATGACGCCGGAGGCCCTCGAAGCCTTTGGCCGCCGGATGCGGGACACGGGGCTGGAACTACATCTGGAAATCAGCACGACCGCGCCCGAGACCCTTGCCGGGGCCGTGGCCCGCGCCCGTGCCACCGGGGCCACGGCCCTGCGCTTCTATCCGCGCTATGAAGGCCGCGTCTCGCAGATCATGGCGCGCACCATCGACGACCTGCGCCATCTGCCCCGGCTCGATCCCAACGGCCGCCTGCGCTTCATGCTGGAGCAGCACGAAGACCTGACATCGGACGAACTGGTGGAGATCGTCGCGGCCGTCGCCCATCCGAGGCTCAGCCTGCTGTTCGATTTCGCCAACATGATCAATGCGCTGGA
>DAIPYB010000303.1:0-4349 GCA_036782955.1 Pseudoxanthobacter sp.
AGGATGCGGCCGGCCTCGATATCGTAGAGGCGGGGCAGCAGGCCGAAGATGGTGGACTTGCCCGCGCCCGAGCGCCCGACGATGGCCGTGGTCTTGCCGCCCGGCACCACCAGATCGAGATTGTCGAGCGCCACGGTGCCGTCGGGATAGCGGAAGCGAACGCCCTCGAAGCGGATGTCGCCGTGGGTCACGGTCAGCGGCGTGGCACCGGGCCGGTCCACCACCTGCGCCGGCTCGTCGATCACGGAGAAGACCCGTTCCAGCGCCGAAAAACCCTGTTGCAGGATGGTGTTGAGGCTGCCGATGCCGCGCAGCGGCTGGGCGGCGAGCAGCAGGGCGGAAATGAAGCCGGTGAACTCGCCGACCGACGAGGTGCCGGAGCCGATGCGCCAGCCGACCACGCCCAGAACGAGAGCGACCGCGAAGCCGCCGAGCGCCTCCATCACCGGCTCCACGCGGCTGCGCTGGTCGGCGGTCTTGATCTTCAGCCGGCGGATGACCTCGAACACCGTGTTGGCGCGGGTGCGCAGATAGTCTTCAAGACGGTAGCTTTTCACCACCCGCGCGGCGCCGAAGCTTTCCGAAACGAGCCCGGCCATCAGGCCCATCTGCTCCTGCTGGGTGGTGGTGACGCGGCGCACCCGCTTGCCGATGCGCTGGATCGGCACGATGGCGAACGGCAGGATTAGCAGCGACATGAGCGAGAGCTGCCAGTCGAGCCAGATCATGGCGCCGAACACCGCCACGAGCGTCATGGCATCGCGCACCAGAGAGGAGGTGGCGCGTGTCAGCGCCTCGCGGATGAAGCCGAGGTCGGTGGTAAAGCGCTGGGTCAGTGCGGCCGGGGTCTCGCGCGAGAGACGCGCGATGTCGGCAGCCACCAGATGGTCGTAAAGCTCGATCTGCAGTTCGGTTTCGATGCGCGTCGCCACCCGGTTGGTCAGCGCCACCTGCAGATAGAGCGCCACGCTCTTGATCACCGTCACCAGCACCACCGCAAGCGGCAGATAGGCGATGGCCACGGTATCGCGCGCGGTGAAGCTGTCGTAGGCGTGGTTGATGATGACCGGATAGAGACCGGTGGTGCCGGCCGCGATCGCGGTCACGATCAGCACCACCACCAGCCGGGGCCACAGCTTGCGCACGTGGCTATGCCACAGTCGGGTCGCCAGCGGCAGGCTCTCGCCGGCTGCGAGCCGGGCCGGCTTGCCGTTGACAGTGCCCCGCGCCGTGTCGGACTTGTGGCTTTCAGGCTTGCTCATTTGCGGGCCGCGGCTCCGTCATCGCTGTTCGGGCGCCTCGGTATCGCGCCCGCCCGCCGTTGGCAAGCGACCCGGCAAGCAACCCTGCTGCGGCGCCGCCGCGGGCTCACTTCTGCGGCCAGAGCGGCTTGTCGTCGGCAATGATGCTGGCCGTCCACAGCGCCTGCGTTGCCTTCACCAGCGTGGGCGGCAGCGTGACATAGCCCATCGCGTTCGCGCTGGTGGCGCCGTTGGTGTAAATCCAGTCGAAGAAGCGCAGGGCGGCGGCGGCGTTGTCGCGATTTTGCGGCACGGCATTCATCACCACGAAACTGGTGGCGACCAGAGGCCAGCCCCCGTTGGCGGTGGCGTCGTGCTTTGCCGGATCGACGATCAGATCGGCAAAGCCCAGCCCCCCCGTGAAACCGACGGTGAGGTCGTCCACCGTGCGGCGGACCGAAGCCGGTGTCGCGGTCACAGGGCCGGTGGTGCCGGCCAGCGTCACCATGCGGGCATGCGCCGACACGGCATCGGCGAAATCGGTATAGCCGATGGCCCCCGGCGTGGCGGCAACCGTGAAGGCGACGCCGACATCGCCGGTGGAGGTGAGGGATTTCCCGCCTTCAGGCACCACCGAGCGGGCGGTGATGCCTGCGACGCGGGTGAAATCGGGACTGGCGGCGGCCAGATAGCGGTTGAACACGAGGCTGGAGCCGCCTTCGCGTTCGTGGGAAACGATGGTGATGTCGAGATCGGGCAGCGCCAGCCCGGGATTGAGCCGCGCGATGGCGGGATCGGACCAGCGGGTGATGCGGCCGAGATAGATATCCGCCAGCGTGCCGGCATCAAGCGTCAGTGCGCCGGTTCCGGGCAGGGAGACCACTGGAACGATGGCGCTGAACACCAGCGGCCATTGCACGAAGCCGTTGTTGGCCAGCATGTCCGCCGGCCACGGCACATCCGTCACGGCGAAGGTGACGGAGCCGGAATCGATCTGGGAGCGGGCCGATACCATGCCGTTGGGCTGGTAGCTGACAGGAATGTGGGTCTCTTCCTGAAAGGCATAGGACCAGCGGCTCAGTACCGGAAAGACCACGGTGGAGCCGGCACCGGTGATGACGGATCGGGAGGCCCGGTCGGAAAGGTTGGCCTGCGCCTGTGCCGGCGTCGTGGTGCCCGCCCCGGCGGCAAGCCCCAGCAGCAGCACGGCGGCAACGGCCGCCGGGAACAAGCGCCCCGAATGCCGCGGACGAACGTGTCGCTCGTGACGCCCGCCGTCACGAGCGGCGGAAAGGCGGACCACATCTGCCATCATGATCGGCATCGAACTCCACGAACACCAGTGCTGCCGGCTGCGCGGGGCCGGACCCACGGCTGCGGCGCGGGGAGTGTGGTGCGCGGGCGGCGCCGGATCAAGGTGCCCGGCGCGCCTTTTTGGCGAAACCGCGGGCGAGTTCCTCGCCCGCGCGCTTTCACGTCAGTTCGGCCTCACGCCAGATAATCGTGCACCACGGTGCCGAGATCGAGGGTGAGGTCGGTCAGGATGTGCGTGCCGCTCAGCACTTCCAGCACCGGCAGCGAGGCGACGGGTGCCAGCGCATGGTGCATCAGTTCCAGCGAGGCCGGGCCCGTCCACGCGCCTTTGAAGACGATATCGGTCATGTGATAGCGCACCAGCTCGCAGATGCGCGGCGAGCCGTCCACATGGGGAATGATCTTCAGCAGGTAGTTCGGCAGCTTCAGCGAGGCCATCACGGCCGCTTCGTCGAGCGCCTTGTGCTTGTAGCCCATGGTGGCGGTCGCCACGCGCACGGGGCCGAAGTGCAGGTCGCCGATGAGGGTTTCCTTGTCCACGATCACGCGCGGATTGGCGAGCTTCTTCGGGAAGCCCCACAGCTCGCGCCCGCCGACGATCGGCGGCTCGCAATCGAGATACATCGAGTGAACATAGGCGCCCGGCTCGCCCTTGTAGGTCACCGGAATCACCTGTCCGCTCTCGGTATAGTCACCGAAGCCCGTCGAATCCGGCATGCGGATGAACTCAAACTTCACGATCGGATCGCGGATTTCCAGCGGCGCCGGCACCACCTTCGCCAGCGCCTCCGGATCGGTGCGGTAGGTAATGATGAGGAATTCGCGGTTGATGAAGCGGTAGGGACCGACCGGATAGGCCGGGCTGGTAAAGGGCATCGCAAAGGCGTTCTTGCGGATCTCTTCTTCACTGATCATCGGGCATGCTCCTCATCGGGTCGGCCGGCGCTGAGGGGGCACCGGCATCAGGCCGCAGTGAACGGATGTGCCGCACCGCGCGGGCGGTGCGGTTGGGGGAAATGCAGGCGGATGGCTGTCAGTCGGCAGCGTCGCGGTGAACGTCATGGGTCACGACGCCAGCCTGATGATGGCCCTTCGGCAGGTCGAACCAGTCCTGATGGCGCAAGGTGCGGATGATGGTGTCGCGGCCGGCGTTCCAGTGGTCGATCATCGTGTTGCGCGAGAACTCGTAATCCTTGTACTCGCGGTCGTAGCCGTGGCGCCGGTAGATCAGGTGGATGATGTTGACCGTCGAGCGCGGGCGATATTGCTCGAGCTGCTTATATTCCGGCAACTGGCGAACTTCCTCGGGCAGTTTGTCGAGCAGGTCGCCAATGGCCCGGCGCATCACCTGCGTTTCGCGGAACACGTCGGTATTGAGACGGGTGCGGCTTGAGAACTGGATGTCCTTTTCCCGCTCGTTGACCTCGGCGATGGTGCGCGGCCGGTTGCCGACCGAGGCGAACAGGTCCACCTGGAAAATCAGCGAGCAGTCGTCTGGCGCCTGATGCAGCACATAGGACAGCGGCGTGTTGGAAACGAGGCCGCCGTCCCAGTACAGCTCGCCCTCGATCTCCACCGGCGGAAAGCCCGGCGGCAGCGCGCCGGACGCCATGATGTGCTCCGGGCCGATACGGCGTTCGCGGCTGTCGAAATAGACGAAATTGCCGGTGCGGATGTTCACCGCGCCGACGGAAAGCCGCACCGGGCTCTTGGTGTTGAGATAGTCGAAATCGACCAGCTCCAGCAGCGTGTCGCGCAGCGGGGCGGTGTCGTAGTAGCTGAGCGCGTTGTGGC
>DAIPYB010000304.1:0-4343 GCA_036782955.1 Pseudoxanthobacter sp.
GATTGGGAAGGCGGGCGGGCAGGATCAGGAAAACATAAAGAGCCGGCCGTTGCCTTCGGGCCTCAGCGCCGGAGGCTGGCGGTTCACCTTATTCTGGCCTTCAGAAAGCGCCCGGCGCGGAGGATGTTCTTCTTCAGCGCACCGGGCGCCAGAAGGCGCCGGATTGTGGGGGTGGAGCGGACGACGAAGTCGGAATAGGTCTCCCCGAAACCCCAGTCATTGCCGAGTGCGGCACGCAGGGCATCCGGTCTCAGCACCACTTTCTCCCCGTCCGGCGGCGTCACGGGCATGATCCCGCCCAGAAGTGACCGCCATGTATCGGCGGCCAGCAGGTTGTGGCCGAGGGAATAAAACGCACCTTCCGAAGCCGCTTGTCCGCGATAAACCGGCTCCATGATCGGCTGGTGCAGATAGACGACATTCTTGCCGAAATATTTCGCTTCCGTGCCGACACTCGAACTGACCGTGTAGACAGTCTCGATGTCCGGGTCGCTGATCGTTGCATAGACGCTGTCTGTCGTTTCCGCGACCGAGGCGACATGCGCTCCGATCCGGTTCAGCACATAGTCCGATCGCTGCAGCGGATGGTGCTTGAACAGAAGGTTCGTATCAGGGGGAAGGTGCCTCGTCAGTTCTCCGGCAATCCAGTCCTGCGTGAGCACCGCGTTATCGCGGAAAAGGCTTCGGTCGTCATGCGTCTGGGCAGCGAACAGAGATCGTCGCTGCCCGGTACCGCGCCGGCGAACCGCGAAGAGGGCGCTCATGATGCCGGCCTGCGTGTAGCAGAGGCTTTCGGAGATGGCGTGGGACGACAACTGCGCGCCGATTGCCGGAACGTTCGTTCGAACAGCAAAGAGCAGATCGTCCAGAAAGCGGACCGGGTGAATCGATATGTCCAGGTAGGGAACGCCGCCAGCGCTGAGCGCCCGACACATGGCATCGGAGAGTTCAAAGCCAACGACTGCTTTTCCGGTAAAGGCGGCCGCGTAGCGTCGCGCCAGTTCGTCGGGCATGCGGGCATAAAGCTCAGCCCATGCAGCAAGGGAAGGAGGCTGGCCGAGAAGCGCGTAGGCATCCTCGCCCCGGATTGGGGCATTTTCGTAGACCAGACAGTCGGGACTGTCGCCGGTTGATGCGGCTATGGGATATCGGAGAAGTGCGTGCAGCCAGCGAATGTTTGTTGTCTGGTTTCCAAAGCTCTCATCGCGCGAGACACGAAAAATATCGCCGGTTATGATGATGCGCAAGCTGGGCATTTATGAACCTGAATATCTCTATTATAATATAGAAATAAAATGATACTTATAAAAGTATATGTTTTATGATGTATGAATTTGTATGGCTTAATGGCAAGCGGTAGTTCGCGAATATTTGGCTACCTTAGCACGGAAGATATAGGGATTTCATCTGCTGAAAAGGGGGCGTCGGATTGGTATGGCTCGCCCGGCCCCGGTGACATCACCGTTTGCGGCGAGAAAAACAGAACCCCGCACCTTTCGGCGCGGGGTCCCGGCTGTTGGCTGCCGATTAAGTCAGCGTGGCAGGCTTACTTCTTCTTGCCGCTGCTGCTCTCGGAATGGAAATCCACCGAGGTGGCGCCAAGCGGGTTGAAGGTCGCCTGAAGGTGGTTGTTGCCGCTCTGGAACGAAACATTGGCAACGTTCGGCAGGGTAACGGTCTGGCCGCCGAAGCGCGGCCCGCGACCGCCGGCAACATCCTCCAGCGTCTCGTCGACCAGCGGAGCCTCTTTGTTTTCTTCGCTCATGGTAACAGTCCTTTTCAGTGTGAAAGTTGCGTTTTAATCGCAACAGGCGGAACGGTACCGCCCAGTGCTGACACCGACCTTACAGGGACCATCATCTAACATTCTGAAAGAATTTGAAGATCTGAATCGACTGGCCCGCCGTTCCGCATCTTGTTCCAGATAAGCGGCCGGGACTCACCGTTCTGCCCTCCGTCCCGCCGGCAGACTCAGCGCCAGCAGCACGCCGGCGAGGGCGAAGCCGCCGGTCAATGCGGCCACTCCATCCCAGCCGCCGTGTTGCCAGAACCAGCCGCCCACCGACCCGGTTACGCTGGAGCCGAGATAATAGAACAGCAGGTAGAGCGAAGCGGCATGGCCCTTGGCGCGGCCGGCCAGCGGCCCGACGGAGCCGCTGGCCACTGAATGGCCGATGAAGAAGCCGGTCGCGACCAGTGCCACACCGGCGGCAATGGCAATGAGCGAGGTGTGCAGTGTCAGTGCCACGCCGGCCAGCATCACCGCGAACCCTGCGATCAGCAGGGGGCGGCGGCCGAAACGGTCGGCCAGTCCGCCGGCCACCGATGACGAAACGATGCCGAAGGCGAAGGCCAGAAAGATCATGCTGGCGCCGGTCTGGCTCAGTCCGTAGGGCGGTGCCGAGAGGCGGAACGTGGCGTAGTTGAACAGCGCGACAAAGATGCTGGTGAGCACGAAACCCACGGCATAGAGGCGCAGCAGGGCCGGGTTGCGCAAGTGCTGGCCCCACGCAGCAAGATGAAAGCGCAGGTTGAGTCCCGGCTTTCGCGTGAAATTGCGCGAGGGCGGAAGCAGCATCAGAAAGCGGATCGCGGCAGCGAGGCAAAGCAGGCCGAGGGCGATCATAGCGAAGTGCCATGATGCGACCGAGGTCATCAGTCCCATGCCGACCCGCCCCATCATGGCGCCGAACGCGGTGCCGCCGACATAAAGGCCCATGGCTTTGCCGAGGTGGGCGGGATCGATTTCCTCAGCCAGCCAAGCCATGGCAACCGCGGGCACGCCGCCCAGAACCACGCCTTCCAGTGCGCGCGCCGCCAGAAGCCCGTGCCAGCCGGGTGCCAGCGCGGCAAGAATGTTGAGCACCGCCGCCAGTGCCATGGATACGAACATCAGGCCGCGCCGGCCGAGCGCCTGCGAAAAGGCGCCGGCAAGCACGATGGAGAAGGCGAGCAGGCCGGTCGTCAGCGACAACGCCAGCGAACTGACGGATGGGCTGACGGCGAAACTGTCGGCAAAGGCAGGCAGCAGCGGCTGCACGCAATAGATCAGCGAAAAGCTGGCGAAGCCGAGCAGGAACAGGGCGGTACCGGCATTACGGTAGTCGCGTGTTCCACGCCGGATCCACGTATCGCGGGATTCCGCGGGGGAGTCTTTCGGCTGCAGCGCAATCGGCTGCGATGGGGCGAAAGATGGGTTCTGAATCGAAGGAGATGGGCAGGTCATGATACGCGCTTTCCTCAGCGCGCTGTATATGACGCCGCCAGCTTCATGCGTCCAATATATGGAATAGGCAATCTCAATATGTTATAGAAATGGAATGGAGCTGCGCCACATCCGTTATTTTCTGGCCGTTGCCGAGGAGCGCAACTTCACCCGCGCGGCCGCAAGGCTGGGTATCGGCCAGCCGCCCCTCAGCCTCCAGATTCGGGATCTGGAAGCCGAGATCGGCGTAAAGCTGTTCCATCGCATTCCACAGGGCGCCAGACTGACGGAAGCCGGGCAGGCATTCCTTGACGGTGTGCGAACTGTCCCCGGACAGGTCTCCGCTGCGGTCCTGATGGCGAGGCGGGCGGCGGGCGGTGAAACGGGGCGCCTGCGTCTTGGCCTGACCGGGACGGCGGCGCTGAATCCGATGGTTTCCGCATCCATCCGGGCATTTCGGCGTGCGTTCCCGGACGCGGAACTCACACTTGAGGAGGCCAATTCCGTAGTGCTCGCCACGCATCTTACGGAGGGGCGTCTCGACGTGGCAATCCTGAGGCCATCGGCCTCGGACCCGGCTGAGCTGCGCGAATATATTGTGGCCGAAGAGGTTCTGGTGGCCGCATTGCCGGCCTCCCATCCAGCGGCTGCCGCGCCGGCTGTCGATCTGATCGCCCTGAAGGAAACGCCACTCATCCTGACGCCGCGCGCGGTGGGCATCAGCCTTCACGACGCCACCATCGCGGCCTGCCGGGTTGCGGGGTTCGAGCCGGTTCCCGGACAGCCCGCGCCGCAGATTGCCTCGATCCTGTCGATGGTTGCGGCGGAGCTTGGGTTCTCTCTGGTGCCGGCTTCCATGCGCCAGTTCAGTGTCGATGGCGTCACCTTCCGCGATCTCCTGCCTCCTGTGCCGCGCGTTGCCCTCGCCGTTGCCCATGTGCGTGACGGGCCGTCCCCAATGGCGCGGAATTTCACCGGCATCATCCGTGGTGCGGCCTGAGTGATTGCGGTCAGATCTATTGGTGATCGATAGTATATAATTATCATTTATATCGTTAAATTATTCATTTATTCGATATACTAATATTTATATCATATCGATAAGAGAAATTGTGACCATTCCGGCTGACGCCGATCT
>DAIPYB010000305.1:0-4331 GCA_036782955.1 Pseudoxanthobacter sp.
CCGCGGCGTCATCTTCGATGTCGATCCGATTTTCGACAAGACCTAGGAATGTTGGCTCTCCATACCGGAGGAAATCCGGCCGCGCAAAGAACAGCCTTATTATCACCTGTTCGCGGAAAACGAAGAGTCTGAATATATCGCCTACGTTTCAGAGCAGAACCTGCTGCCGGACGAGTCCGGCGAGCCCGTGCGCCATCCGCAGATTGACGAAGTGTTCGATTTGCAGGACGGGCACTACCGCAGCCGTGACAGTCAGCACCACTGAATCGTCGGCCTCCACTTTAATAAGGGCATGAGCCGGGTCACAGCGCCCGGCGCAGTTCCGCCAGCCCGAACACGGCGAGCGCCGTGCCGGCGATCCGGTCGATCCAGCGCCGCGCCCGCGGACCGATGGCGTGGCGGAAAGCCATGACCGCCGCCGTCAGCGCAATCCACCACAGCAACGACCCGGCCATGACGCCGCCGACCGTCAGCGCGGCCGTCGCCGGCTCGAAGCCAGTCTTCGGTGCCAGCGCCGCGAAGATGGCGGCAAACATGATGATCGTCGGCGGGTTGGTCAGCGTCAGCAGCACCGCACTGGCGAAATGGCCGCGCGGTGTGCCGCCGAGCGGCCGCGCCGGAGCCCCGTCCCCGTCGGCTGCCCCGCGCGCCAGAAACGTCTTCAGCCCGAGATAAAGCAGGAACAGCCCCGCTGCCGCGTGCAGCGGCTTCTCATAGGTGAAAACGAACGCGGAGATGCCGGCAAGGCCCAGCGCGGCCACCAGCGCATAGAGGCCGTCGCCCACCGCGATGCCGGCACCGGTCGCCAGTCCGTGGCGCCAGCCCTGCACCAGCGTGCGCTTCATGCACAGGATACCCATCGGCCCCACCGGCGCGGCAACCGCCAGCCCGAAGCCCATGGCCTTGATGAACAGCAGCCCCGCCGCATCCATGTCCCGCCCCAAGTCATCACGTCCCAAGTCACACCGCCCGGCACACGCACCGCAGGCCGATGCACGATCGTAACCCGCCCTGCGCGCACGCCAAGGCCGCCATCGCGCGACCGGCTGTCGCTGCGGGCTTGGAACAACGAAAAGGGCCGCACCCCGAAGGATGCGGCCCCGAAAACACCGGGCAGAGGCTGCCTGCCGCCTTTACTGGGCGGGCTGCTGGGCGGCCGGCTCGCCTTCGCCGGCGGTCGCCTTCTTCTGCTCTTCGATCAGCTTCTGGCGCTGCTCTTCGGCGCGCTTGTCGAGCTGCTGCTGCAGTTCCTGCTGCTGCTGCTGCAGAACCGCCGGATCGGTGGCCGGACCGTCATAGACCTTGGCGAAATTCTTCAGCGACACCGGGAAGGCAATCGGCTGGCCCTGCTGGTTGATGGTCACCAGAGTGAGCTGCGAACCCTTCTTGAGGCCGTTCACGAACTGGTCGCTGGCGATCATCTCGGCGAAGCAGGCGTTCTGGAAGCAGATCGAGTACTTCGCCTGCTCCTGCTTGCCGCTGTCGATCTGCACGCGCAGACCCGGCTGGATCTGCATGCCGACGGGCACAGCCAGCATCAGGATGCGGCGCGACTCGCCGGGGAATTCGCGGATCGCCACCGAGGCGATCGGCTGGCCGCCGGCGGTGTCGAGGCGCAGATCCTTGGCGATCACGCAGACCTGCTTCTTGGACTGCGGCTCCGTGGAGCAGAGCTTCAGCCAGGGGGTATCGAGAAAGTTGCTGGCCGGGGCAGCCACCTTGGCGGCCGGGGCCGCCTGTTTCTGCTGCGCCTGCGCGCTGGCCTGCGAAGCGAAAACGGCCGTCAGCAGCGCCGCCGCGCCGGCAGCCAGAACACGCCGCGTGCGATTTGCGAGCATTTCACTCGTCATGGAATCCGTCGTCCTCGAATGCGTCGCCGTTCCGGCTTCAGGGCGAAAGCGCCCCGCCGGCGGGAATCACGTGACCTTCGCTGGCAAGCCGTGCCTGCCGAGTGGGGCAGGAGCAAGGCCGGCCGGCGCGTGCCGTCATCTGTCGGGGCATCCTTAACGCTCCGTCACCGCCAATTCCAGCGCCTCCGTCTAAATTCTCTGCAATGTGCGCCGGTTCGCCGGCAGATCGGCGGCGGTCATGGCAAGCCGGCAACAGGGGCCTGCGCCGCTTTTTGCGCCAGCCCGCGGGATCCCGTACAACAGCGGCCGGCGAGGTGCGCCGCCGCCCCGCCCTGCAACCATCCGGACAGGACCGTGCCCCATGGCAACCGCCCACCTTCTCGATCCCGTCACCGTCGATGTCGTCTCGGACATCGTGTGTCCGTGGTGCTTTCTGGGCAAGCACCGGCTGGACCGCGCCATCGCGCTGGTGCCTGAAATCGATATCGAGGTCCATTTCCGCCCCTACATCCTCGACGAGAGCGTTCCGCCCGCCGGCGTCGGTCGCACGGCGTGGATGGAGCAGCGCTTCGGCGGCCGCGGCGAAGGGCCGGCCCGCATCCGCGCCATGCACGAGAGCCTGACGGAACTGGGCGCGGCGGAGGACATTCCGTTCGATTTCGACGCCATCCGCATCCAGCCCAACAGCCTCGATGCGCACCGCCTGATTCGATGGGCCGGGGTGGAGGGCGTTCAGGGCGCGGTGGTCGAACGGCTGTTCCGCCTCTTCTTCTGCGAAGGGGCCGATATCGGCGACCCCGCGGTGCTGAGGGCGGCGGCTGAGGCCGGCGGCCTCGACGGGGCAATGGTTTCGCGCCTGCTGGCGAGCGATGCCGACAGCGACGCCGTGCATCAGGAAATCGCCAACGCCCGCCGCGTCGGCATCACCGGCGTGCCGTGCTTCATCTTCGACGGCCGTCTGGCGGTGATGGGCGCGGAAAGCCCGGAGACGCTCGCCATGGCCATCCGCCAGGTCTTCAACCAGCGCGCCGGCGGCGAGGCGGGCGAGCCGGAGCAGGTTTGAGCGTGACAACGGCCGGCGCCGGCGCAACGATGCCGGCGGCGGTCATCAGCCGCCGATGAGAGGAAACACCCCATGGCAAAGCCCGGTCACTTCGTCTGGAACGAACTCAACACCCGCGACCCCGCAGCAGCGGTGCGCTTCTACAGCGAAACCCTCGGCTGGACCTTCGATCCCATGCCGATGGAAAACGGCACGGCCTATTACGTCGCCCGCGACGGCGAGGACTATGTCGCCGGCATCTTCCAGATGGTCGGGCCGGAATTCGACGGCATCCCGGAGCACTGGTTCGCCTATATCGAGGCGGATGACGTGGACCAGCGCGCGGCGCTGGTGGCATCAGCCGGCGGCAAGATCATCCGGCCCCCGTGGGATATCCCCGGCGTCGGCCGCATCGCCATCGTGCAGGCGCCGACCGGCGCGGTCTACGGGCTGATGACCTCGCTCAGCGCCTGAAGCGCCCCCCCGCCTTCGCGTCTGAATCCCATGTGGGAAAAGGCGGCCTCAGGCCGCCTTTTTCGTGCCTTCCTCGGCCAGCCGCACCAGCTTGACCAGCACGGCGGCGGCGCCCTTGAGGCGGTCGTCGGCCTTCGACCAGTCGCGCGTCAGCACCACGCGGTGATCGGGCCGGATTTTCGCCAGCACGCCCTGCTCGGCGATGTAGCGCACCAGCCCGGCCGGATTGGCGAACACACCCTCGCGGAAGCCGACGACGATGCCCTTCGGCCCGGCATCGATCTTCTCGACATTGGCGCGGCGGCACAGGCCCTTGATGTAGACGATCTTGAGCAGGTGCTCGACCTCGTCCGGCAGCGGGCCGAAGCGATCCACCATCTCGGCCGCGAAACCGTCGATCTCGCCCGGCTCGGCGATGTCGGCCAGCCGGCGGTAAAGCCCGAGCCGCAGTTGCAGGTCGGGCACGTAGTCTTCCGGGATCAGCACCGGCGTGCCGATGGAAATCTGCGGCGACCAGCGCTCGTCGGTCTCCTCCTCCGCGCCACCGGCCTTGAGGTTGGCAACCGCCTCCTCCAGCATCGACTGATAGAGCTCGAAACCGACTTCCTTGATGTGGCCGGACTGCTCGTCCCCCAGCAGGTTGCCGGCGCCGCGGATATCGAGATCGTGGGACGCAAGCTGGAAGCCCGCGCCGAGGCTGTCGAGCGATTGCAGCACCTTCAGCCGGCGCTCGGCCGTTGCCGTCAGCGTCCGTGCCGCCGGCACCGTAAACAGCGCATAGGCCCGCGTCTTGGAGCGGCCGACACGGCCGCGCAGCTGGTAGAGCTGGGCGAGGCCGAACATGTCCGCCCGGTGCACCACCAGCGTGTTGGCGGTGGGAATATCGAGGCCGGACTCCACGATGGTCGTGGACAGCAGCACATCGTAGCGCCCGTCATAGAAGGCGTTCATGATGTCGTCGAGTT
>DAIPYB010000306.1:0-4331 GCA_036782955.1 Pseudoxanthobacter sp.
GAAATCCGCGGGCGGGCGGTTTCGGAATAGAGGTTGCGCATGGCGACAGCGGGCATGGCGGCGGCTTTCCTGAAGCAGCTTTCCTGCGGGAGAACGGCGGCGGCAGGGCCGAGGCCGGAACGCAAGGCTACGCAAGAGCCACGCCAGATGCGATGCCGCCGGTTCCGCTCAGGCGCGTGCGGGGCGGGCTCGTGCCGCCAAGGCTCGTGCGGGTCGGGTTTCCGCCGGCCGGATTCCGCGCGCTCAGAGCGCCGGGGCGATGAGCGCGGGCGGGGCTTCCGGCTCGTCCTCGATCACCACCCGCTCGTTCTCCAGCCGGGCGCGGCCGGAGGCCCACAGCCGGAGTGCCAGCGGATAAAGCCGGTGCTCGGCCGCCAGCACCCGCGCGCCAAGGCTGTCGGGCGTGTCCCCGCTCAGCACCGGCACCGCCGCCTGCGCGATGATCGGCCCGGCATCCATCTCGCTGCGCACCAGATGCACGGTGCAGCCGTGCAGCCGGACCCCGGCCTCAAGGGCGCGCTCGTGGGTGTGCAGGCCCTTGAACGACGGCAGGATCGCCGGATGGATGTTCAGCATCCGGTCGCGCCAGCGTTCCACCAGCCACGGCGTCAGCAGCCGCATGAAGCCGGCGAGGCAGACGAGCTCGATGCCTTCCGCTTCCAGCCGGGCAGACAGGGCGCGGTCGAAGCTCTCGCGATCGGAAAAAGCCTTGTGGTCGATGACTGCGGTCGGCACGCCGAACGCCGCCGCCCGCTCCAGCGCGAGAACGCCGGGGCGGTTGGAGAGAACCAGCGAGAACGCGGCCGGAAAACCAGCCTCGGCCCGGGCCGCCTCAAGCAGCGACAGCATGTTGCTGCCCCGGCCGGAGACGAGGATGGCGGTGCGCACGGGAGCCACGAAAATCAGCCTTCCAGCGGCAGGGCGCCGTCGTAGACGACCGCCTCGCCGGTGCGCGGCACGATCGAGCCGATCACGGCGGCGGATTCGCCGAGCTTGTGGAACTGGCGCAGGGCGGTGTCGGCCGCAGAAGCCGGAACCACGACGACCATGCCGACGCCGCAGTTGAAGGTGCGCAGCATTTCCGCCTCTTCGATGCGCCCGCCGCGCGCCAGCCACGAGAACACCGGCGGCACGCTGATGGCGGAAAGATCGATACGGCCGGCGGCCGTCTTCGGCAGAACGCGGGGCAGGTTCTCGGTCAGGCCGCCACCGGTGATGTGCGCCAGCGCCTTGATCGGCAGGCCGGCCTTCAGCGCGCCCATCAGCGACTTCACGTAGATGCGGGTCGGCGTGAGCAGCGACTGACCCAGCGTCTTGCCGGCGGCGAACGGCGAGGGGCCGGAAAGGGCGAGGCCTTCCGCCTCGACGATGCGGCGCACCAGCGAATAGCCGTTGGAATGCACGCCCGACGAGGACAGCGCGATCAGCACGTCGCCCTCGGCCACGTCGGCCTTCGGCAGCAGGTTGTCGCGTTCCACCGCGCCCACCGAGAAGCCCGCCAGATCGTAGTCGCCATCGGCATAGTGGCCCGGCATCTCGGCGGTTTCGCCGCCGATCAGCGCGGCGCCGGCCTGCCGGCAGCCTTCGACGATGCCGTCCACGACCTGCGTGGCGACGCCGACATCGAGCCGGCCGGAGGCGAAGTAATCGAGGAAGAACAGCGGCTCGGCGCCCTGCACCACGAGGTCGTTGACGCACATGGCGACGAGGTCGATGCCGACCGTGTCATGAACGCCGGCATCGATGGCGACCCTGAGCTTCGTGCCGACGCCGTCGGTGGCCGCTACCAGCAGGGGATCGCGGTAGCCGGCGGCCTTCAGATCGAAAATGCCGCCGAAACCGCCGATGGCGGCATCGGCACCGGCCCGCGCGGTGCGCTTCAGCAGCGGACCGATAGCCTTGACGAGCGCATCGCCCGCATCGATGTCGACGCCCGCGCCGGCGTAGGTAAAGGGTTTCGTCGGCTGACCGCCGCCCGGCTGCGATTGGCTCATGTCGCTCGGTCCGTCTTTCGTCAGGAGAGGGCGGCCGGCGGGCTCGCCTGCCCGCGGCGCCGTGCCGTTTTTCTCAAGCGGTGTATGGAGCGCGGGGGGGAAGAAGGCAAGAGCGCGCAAGCGCGGGACAGAAAGAAGCGAGCCGCGCGCAAGCGCGGGACAGGCAAGAAGCGAACCGTGCACGCGCACCAGCCCTGCCGGAAAGGCGGCGCCATGCCGGCGGCAGGCCTGCTGCTGTTATCCTGCTGCATTCCAGCCCCTTGCGCCGGGCGGGGCAAAGACCGCATTTATCGTCTGAAGTCCGCCCCCGATCCCGCATCCGGGCTCCGGTAACGAAAAAGAAAAGACGAGTCGGCCTGCCGTGTATCTTGTTCCCAATCTCATCACCATTGCACGCCTGATCGCCGTGCCGGTCGTGGTGTGGGCGATCGTCACGCATGAATATGCAACGGCGTTCTGGGTTTTCGTGGCCGCCGGCGTGTCGGACGCCGTGGACGGCTACATCGCCAAGCGCTTCGGGCTGGAAAGCGACCTCGGCGCTCATCTCGATCCGCTGGCAGACAAAGCGCTGCTGGTTTCGGTCTATGTGACCTGCGGCATAATCGCGGCCATGCCGGTGTGGCTGGTGGTGCTGGTGGTCTCCCGTGATATTCTCATCGTCGGCGCGGTGATGCTGGCGCTGGTTCTTGGCCGGCCGATTGCGATGCACCCGCTGAAGGTGAGCAAGACCAATACATTCGCCCAGATTCTTCTGGCGGGCGTGGTGCTGGCGGACCTCGCCTTCGGGCTTGGTGCCCAGGCTGTGCGCAGCGGTCTGGCCTTCGTCGTCGCCGGGTTGACGGGGGCTTCGGCGGCTGCCTATGTCGTGGAGTGGCTGGGGCACATGGCCGGCAGCGACAATGGCGATGCGCGTGGACGGGATGCGCGTAATCAGGATGCGCGGGCGCCGGGTTCGCCCAAGCCGCGCGCGACAGGCAAGGATCGCACCACGTGAGCCTCGGACGCCAGGTTTTCTTCTGGATCTCGGCCCTCGTCGCCTTCATCCTGTTTCTGTACGTTTTCCGCACGATCCTGCTGCCGTTCGTGGCCGGCACCATTCTGGCCTACCTGCTCAATCCCGTTGCCGGCAGCATCGAGAAGCTGGGGTTCAACCGCCTCGCCGCCACGCTGCTCATTCTGGCGGGCTTCCTGCTCATCATGATTTTCGCCGTGGGCCTGCTGGCGCCGGTGGTGAGCGAACAGGTCGGCAGCGTCATCCAGAACCTGCCCGGCTATGCCATGCAGCTGCAGCGCTGGCTTTTCACCACCTTCAAGGACGGTCCGGTCGCCAACCTGATCGGTGAATCGCTGCAGGATATCCAGAACTCGCTCGGCTCCATGGCCACCAATGCCGCAAGCTGGCTGGCCACCATGCTGGCCTCGCTGTGGTCGAGCGGGCAGAGCTTCATTTCCTCCATGGCGCTGATGGTGCTCGCGCCCGTGGTGGCGTTCTACCTGCTGCTCGACTGGGACCGCATGACCGCCAAGGTGGACGGCTGGCTGCCGCGCGACCATGCCGACACCATCCGCCGGCTGCTGGAAGAGATGAACGTCGGCATCTCCGGCTATATCCGCGGGCAGGTTTCGGTCTGCCTGATCCTCGGCGTCTATTATGCCGTCGGGCTGACGCTGGTCGGGCTCAATTTCTCGGTGCTGATCGGCATCATCATCGGCTTCATCAGCTTCATTCCCTATGTCGGTGCGACCGTGGGGCTGTTGATGTCGGTGGGCGTGGGCATCGCCCAGTTCTGGCCCGACTGGGCTCATATCGGCTATGTCATCGCAGTGTTTGCGGTGGGCCAGTTCATGGAAGGCAACATTCTCCAGCCCAAGCTCGTGGGCGAGCATGTCGGCCTGCATCCGGTGTGGCTGATGTTTGCCCTCGTCGCGTTCGGCGCGCTGTTCGGCTTCGTCGGCATGCTGGTGGCGGTGCCGGCTTCGGCCGCGCTGGGCGTGCTCGCCCGGTTCGGGCTGCAGCGCTATCTGGAGAGCCCGCTCTATCGCGGCAACGGCGACGCCAACGGCGCCGGGTGACGGGTGATGATGCCGCCCGACGATGCCGGCTCCCCCCGCCAGCTTCCGCTGGCGCTGCCGGCGGAAAACAGCTTTGCCCGCGAGGATTTTCTGGTCGGCCCGTCGAACCGGGCGGCGCTGGAACTGATCGACCGCTGGCCGGACTGGCCGGCGCGCGTGGTGGTGCTTCATGGCCCGCTCGGCGCCGGCAAGAGCCACCTGATCGCCGCATGGGCGGCGGCGACCGGGGCGAGCGTGTTTTCCGCCGCCGATCTCGGCCGCATC
>DAIPYB010000307.1:0-4328 GCA_036782955.1 Pseudoxanthobacter sp.
TTCCTCGACAAGTCCCTGCATTTCGATGAGACGGCGAAAATTCTGCTTGTGCAGCGGAACGCCGGACAATGCCTCAACGGTGCCCTGAAGATCCGAAAGCGTGAAAGACGGTGGCATCAGCTCGAAAATAACCGGGCGATACTTGATCTTGCCTCGCAGGCGGCCGATGGCGATGGCCAGCATGCGGCGGTGGTCGAGGGCCATGGCCGCGCCGGGCGCGAGCTTCTCGGGTGCCGGCGGCGCCTCGCTCCGGTCGTGCCATGCCTCGGCGACGAGACCCGCCTCGTAGAGCAGTTCGTAGCGGTCGAGCACACGCTCCTCGTTCCACGCGGTTTGGGTGCCGAAGCCGAAGGTAAGGCAGATGCGCTCGCCCCGCATGCGGCGGCCCGCTGGCGTCGGGGCCTGCTGTTGCCAGCTTCGCAGCGCAGGCTCGATCTGGCTGAGCGCGGCCGGGCGCCCGCCGCGCCAGTCTTCGTGGGGCAGGAAGGCATACCAGTCGCGCCACAGCGCATCGGCCGCGCCGGCCGGCTTCACCTCGCGCACGAGTGCCAGATAAGCGATGGCCAGCGCATAGACCGAATCGCCGCCGCCCTCGGCCCGGTCGCGGTCGGAGAAGGTATAGAGCTGCTCGACATAGCCGAGCGGCTGGTTTGTGAGCCGGCCCACCCATGCCCGCACGCCCATCTCCAGCGTGCGGTGCTCGGCCTGGAACGGGCCGGAGGGCAGTGATTCGGGACTCTGTGGCCGGCGCACGGCAAGAACGCGCGGCTCGCGCGCCGAAGCGGCCACCACCACGGCACCGAGAGTGACGCTGGGCATGCGTGGCGTGCCCGGCGGCGGGGCAATTGCGGCAGGCGGCGGAGGCTCCGTCGTCATCGTGGCTGGATCCGGAAACGGGCCGGCTGGGAAAGGAACGCCGGCGTGCCACCCCTGTTTACGGGGCGGAACCGCTCAGGTCCATCGTGCCGCGTCGGCGGGCTCAGCCCGTTGGCACTGATTGGGGCTTGCCGCCATCGGAGGAGCGAAACAGCGCCGTGTCGTCCTGATCCGCCGCATGCAATTCGTGCAGATAGCGGCGCAGCACGACGGCCTCGCCCGCCACGCCGATCAGCCGGCCGTCGCCATCGGTCACGGCGAACCAGCCCGTGCCGTCGCTGTCGATGGCGATGTGGTCGGTGAGCGGGGCATCCTGCTGGACGGGGCTGTGGCGCGGCATCTCCGCAATCATGGCAACCGGCAGGTCAGGGGTGTCGGCAGCGGCGGACAGCAGCCGCGCGCGGGAAACGAAGCCCGCGAACGAGCCGGAAGGGCCGATGACCGCCAGCGGGGCATCGGCCTCGCCCGGCCGGGCCGTCGGCAGGCCGGCTGCCGCGGCGCCGATGCGGGTGTCGCTGCCGATGCGCTGCGGATCGGTCAGCGGCGCATCGGCGAAGGTGAGCGCGCGCAGACGGCCGATGTCGCGCGGGCCGGAGAGGTCCTGTCCGCGGATGTGGAATTTCCATGTGGAGAACGAATAGCCGAAGAAGCGGCGTGTCAGGTGGCTGGAAATGACGACGCCCAGCGCCACCGCGACGATGCCGACATGCAGGCCGGTGGTTTCGATGGCCAGCAGCAGGATCGCCACCGGCGTTCCGATGACCGAGGCGCTGACCGCGGTCATGCCGACCGCGATGGAAAGCTCTATGCCGGCCTGCGGGCCGATGAGCGGTGCCACGATGGTGACATGCACGAGCGCCCCCAATATGCCGCCCATCAGCAGAGAGGCGGAGAACAGGCCGCCGCGAAAGCCGCTGCCGACGCAGGCGACCGACGCCAGCACCTTGGCCACCAGCAGTCCGGCCAGCATGAGGGCGCCCGGCGGCGCGGTAATGAGGCTGCGCAGCACCGTGTGCCCCGGCCCCATGACCTGCCATGCGGCGATTGCCAGCAGGCCCAGGGCAAGGCCTCCGGTGACCGGCCGCAGGGCTTTGGCGATGTCTTTCTTTCCCAGCCAGCTTTCGAACCCGGTTGCCCCGCGCATGACGGCGATGCCCAGAACTGCGGAGGCGACACCGATGCCGACCGCCATGGGGTAGTGCCAGACGGCCGGCTGGCCGATATCCGGCATGTCGAAGATCGGCCGGGCGCCGACGATGAAGTGGGTGACCAGCCCGCTGGCGGCGGCGGCCGTCAGCGTCGGCAGCAGCGCGCGCACCGCATAGCCGCCGATGACCAGTTCCAGCGCATAGAGCGTGCCGGTGAGGGGAGCGTCGAAAATGGCGGTCAGGCCGGCTGCGGTGCCGCAGGCCACCAGACAGCGCAATGCCCGGCGCGGCAGGGCGAGCCGCTGGCCGGCAACGGAAAGCAGGCCCGCGCCCAGTTGCGTCATCGCCGCCTCGAAGCCCACCGAACCGCCGATGGAAATCGAGATCGTGGACAGCATGATGAAGGTGAGGGTCTGGAGGCCGGACATGCGCCCACCCTCCGTCGCGTTCGCTTCCACCGGATCGATGATGGCCAGACGGTTGTGGCGGCCCAGCCAGACCAGCACCAGCCCCAGTGCCAGGGAACCGGCAACCGGCACCACCAGACGGCGCCACAGGGCGATGCCGGCGGCATTCGCGCCATCCACCGCGGCACCGAACAGCAGCGTCTGTACGATGTTGACGAACTCATGCACCCCGGCCACCAGCACCGCGATGATCGCACCGCCGACGGAGGCAAGCAGCAGCACGGTCAGCACCTCGCGGTCGGTCTCCAGACTGAGCGGAAACGACGGCGCGCGGCCGGCGGCGGGCGGCGTGGGTAACGGCATCGATAGGGGACCCCTGCGTGGCGGAACGCCGGAAATTGTCTGGCGGGAAGCGGGCGGGACAACAATGGCAAAAACATGCCGAAAACGCGACTGCGCGGTTCACCACTGCCGGGGGCGCCTGTGCATGGCTTCAGGGTCACAGGTGATGCATCTTTCGATTGCAGGCATGATCTTCTGTGGCCAAAAGCGTGAAAAGAGCCCGAGTCCGGCTGGAAATGTTGCAACCGGACTCTTCCGGGGACAACGGCCGCGGAGGAGCCTTCTAGGCCAAAGGTCTGATCGCATCCGGCAAAATTGTATGTTACCAATATCAAACGTTGCCACATTTGAGGCGGCGACCATAAGGCGGACCGGTCGGAAAGACCGGCCAATAACAAGCAGACCGGCAAAAAGCCGGTACGGGTGCAGCGGCGCGGGCGGCGCATGCTGTGCTCAGGGAGGACCGCCCCGGTCCGTCAGGCGCCATGGGCGTCGCCGGGCCAGACCCCGGAGCCGAACCGGCCTTTCTGCCCGGTCCGCTCCGGCCGCGCGATTGTTTCCGTCCGGCCGTGGCGGGCAGGGTGCTGCACAGGCGGCGCTCTGCCCCGGAGAGACACGGCCGGTCTTCTCGTGGCCGGCAGAACGAGGCTGAGACCAGACCCGGCAGAACGGATGGCACGGTTCCGTGTTCGAGAAGGAAGCTCGCACATGGCCACCGCCACCGCAGTTGCAGCTGCGCGTTCGGGCGCGATGAGCTCGGAAGAGCGTCGCGTCATTATCGCCTCATCGCTCGGAACCGTTTTCGAGTGGTATGATTTCTATCTTTACGGCTCGCTTTCCGCTATCATCGCGCACCAGTTCTTCTCCGGTGTCAACGAAACCGCGGCATTCATCTTCGCCCTGCTGGCTTTTGCGGCCGGTTTTGCGGTGCGTCCGTTCGGCGCCATTGTGTTTGGCCGTCTGGGCGACATGGTCGGGCGCAAATATACCTTCCTCATCACCATCATCCTGATGGGTGCTTCGACCTTCGTCGTCGGCATCCTGCCGAACTACGCCGCGTGGGGCATCGCAGCGCCGGCCATCCTCATTATCCTGCGCCTCCTGCAGGGACTGGCACTTGGCGGCGAATATGGCGGCGCGGCCACCTATGTCGCCGAACACGCCCCCTCCAACCGGCGCGGCTATTACACCGCCTACATCCAGACCACCGCGACACTGGGCCTTTTCCTGTCGCTTCTGGTGATTCTGGGCGTGCGCGTCGCCCTGGGCGAGGAGGCTTTCGCGGCGTGGGGCTGGCGCATTCCCTTCGTGGTCTCGATCCTGCTGCTGGCGATCTCGGTGTGGATCCGCACCCAGCTCAACGAGAGCCCGGTCTTCAAGAAGATGAAGGAAGAGGGCAAGGCCTCCAAGGCGCCGCTGACCGATGCCTTCGGCAACTGGAAGAACCTGAAGGTCGTGATCCTCGCGCTGCTCGGTCTGACCGCCGGTCAGGCCGTGGTCTGGTACACGGGCCAGTTCTATGCGCTGTTCTTCCTGACGCAGACGCTGAAGGTGG
>DAIPYB010000308.1:0-4312 GCA_036782955.1 Pseudoxanthobacter sp.
AGATCGTCGAGCCCGTCGACATGGCCGATCATGGTGTCACCGGGCCGCACCGGCCCGACGCCGTCGGGCGTGCCGGTGAAGATCAGGTCGCCGGCCGCCAGCGCCACGAACCCGGAGAGGAAGGAGATCGTCTCCGCCACGCTCCAGATCATGTCGGAGAGATCGCCCTTCTGCTTCAGAGCGCCGTTGACGGTGAGGCGAACCTCGCCGCCCTCCGGCACGCCGAAGCGGGCAGCCGGGCGGATCAGGCCGCAAGGCGCGGAAAAATCCGATCCCTTGGCAAGGTCCCACGGACGGCCGGTGCTCTTGGCGGCGTTCTGCAGATCGCGACGCGTCATGTCGAGGCCGACGGCATAGCCGAAAACGTGGCCGAGCGCCTCGCCAACCGGAATGTCCCGGCCGCCAGACTTCAGCGCCACGACGAGTTCCACCTCATAGTGATAGGATTCCGTGTGCGGCGGATAGGGCAGGTTGCCGCCGGGCAAAACGGTGTCACCCGGTTTGGTGAAGAAGAACGGCGGCTCGCGGTCGGGGTCGGAGCCCATCTCTCGGGCATGGGCGGCATAGTTGCGACCGACGCAATAGATGCGCCGCACGGGAAAGCGGCCGCCGCCCTCCACCGCAAGCGCCGGCACGGCCGGGGCGGGGATGACGAAATCATCGGGATTGAGATGTGTCACAGGCCTCGTTTCCCACGCTGATGCACTGCGGCCAGAGTGGCCCGGCAACCGCCGGCCGGCAAGGGCCTGCCCGGCAGAACCGGTGGGATAGGCCCGACAGCGACCCGAAGGCGCCGCCGTCAGGCACTGCCTTGTCTGAATATCAGACCTTGCTGGTCTCGTGCTCCGGGCGGGCATAAATATCCTCGAGGCGCACGATGTCGTCCTCGCCCAGATAGGGGCCGGACTGCACCTCGATCAGGTTCAGCGGCACCTTGCCGGGATTTTCCAGCCGGTGCACGCAGCCCAGCGGCAGGAACACCGACTCGTTCTCGCGCAGCAGGATCTGTTCCGAATCGCGCGTCACCAGCGCCGTGCCGTTCACCACCACCCAGTGTTCTGCACGGTGATAGTGCTTCTGCAGCGACAGCTTCTGCCCCGGCTTCACGGTGATGCGCTTGACCTGGAAACGGTCGCCGTTGTGGATCGACTGATAGAAGCCCCACGGCCGGTGGATGCGCACACTGTGGGTGGCCGCCGTGTGGCCGTCGCTCTTCAGCCGGCCAACGAGCTTCTTCACCTCTTCGTCGCGGCCGCGACGGGTAACCATCACCACGTCCTGCGTCGCGACCACGACCAGATCTTCCACGCCGACAGCCGCAACCAGCTGGCCTTCGCCGCGCAGGTAGCAGCCGGATACGTCCTCCGCCACGGCATCGCCCACCAGCACGTTGTCGCCGCTGTCCTTGCTGCCGATATCCCACAGCGAAGACCACGAGCCGACATCCGTCCAGCCGCAATCGACAGGAACGACCACGGCACGGCTGGTGTGCTCCATCACCGCGTAGTCGATGGAAATCGACGGCTGGGCTCCGAACGGCTCCGGCGCGAGGCGCACGAAATCGAGATCGCGGGTAGCCCCTTCCACCGCCGCGCGGCAGGCAGCGAGAATGTCGGGCCGCAGCCGCGCCACTTCCGCCAGGAACGCACCAGCCGGCAGCAGGAACATGCCGCTGTTCCAGTAGAAGCCGCCCTGATCGAGATAGGACTGCGCGGTGGCCTCGTCCGGCTTTTCCACGAACCGGGCCACGCGCACGACGCCCTCCGCGACCGTCTCTGCGGTTTCGATGTAGCCATAGCCGGTCGCCGGCTTGGTCGGCTGGATGCCGAACAGGACGAACTTGCCCTCGCGCGCCGCCTTTACGCCGGTCTCCACCGCGCGGGTAAAGGCTGCGACGTCGCGGATGGCGTGGTCGGCCGGCATCAGCAGGAACAACGCCTCGGGATCGCGCGCCGCCTCCATGAGCGCGGCAACGGTGGCCGCGGCGGCCGTGTTGCGTCCCACAGGCTCCAGCACGACCGAGGCATCCTCGATGCGCAGTTCGCGCAGCTGCTCGGCGATGACGAAGCGATGCTCGGCGTTGGTGATGACCGAGGGAGCGCGATAGAGCGCGCGGTCGAGGCAGCGGCGCACGGTCTCCTGCAACATGCTGCGCTCGGAGGTGAGCGGCAGAAGCTGCTTCGGATACGCCTCCCGCGACAACGGCCACAGGCGCGTGCCGGTGCCACCGGAGAGAATGACAGGCGTGATCTGGACCGGAGCGGGCTGTTCCGGCGATGCGGCTTGCGCCATGGAGAAGGTTTCCCTGTTTCAGGTTCGTGTCATATGCCGCGCATATGGCCCGGGTGTTTGCCGGCCGGCAGGGTACCCGAACATGGGTGCACTGCGAAAGGTGTCATGAACCGGATCAATTTCAGCCCGGCCCACGCTGCGCACCGCAACACGGCCGGCTCAGGATGCCGCCGGCTCCTCCGGAGCGCACACGGATCCGCCCTCGTCCCCGGGCAGAGCGCAGTAGATGCCATAGAGTGCACCGAGAACCCGGCGGGCCGGCTCGCTGGCCACTGAATACCAGATCGTCTGGCCGTCCCGCCGGCCGCGGACCAGACCGTCCTTGCGCAGCAGCGCGAGATGTTGCGACACGGTGGAATCGCGCAGCGCCAGATGGTCGGCAAGCTGACCGACGGAACATTCCCCTTCCATCAGCCGGCACAGGATAAGAAGGCGGTTGCGGTTGGCCAGCGACTTCAGAAGCTCGCTCGCTTCGTCGGCCGCCGCGCTGAGTGCGTCGGAATCAATGACCATCGCCTGAAAGGCTCTCCCGGATGCATGAAAAGCCGGCCGGGCGTGACGCGGGCACCCGGCCGAACCTGACATACCCTAACATACATAGCTTCGAAGAAAAACGCGCCGGGGACAGTTCAGGGCGCGGGGACAGCCGCGCGGGCGGCCTGCGCGGCCTGCACCAGCGCGCCGGCCTGCGGCAGGATGCCGGCCACGATGATGTCGATGCCGGCAGCGGTCGGGTGCAACCCGTCCGGCTGGTTCAGGGCCGGATCCGCCGCCACGCCCTCCAGAAAGAACGGATAGAGCGCCGTGCCATGCACCTGTGCCAACGCCGGATAGAGCGCATCGAAGCGAGCGGCATAGTCGGCCCCCAGATTGCGCGGCGCCCGCATGCCGGCCAGCAACACCGGCAGCCTGCGCTGGGCAAGACGGGCGAGAATGGCATCGAGATTGGCCTTGGTGGCAGCCGGGTCCTGTCCGCGCAGGGCGTCGTTGGCGCCGAGTTCAACGATCACGCCGTCCACCTGCGGGCCGACCGACCAGTCGAGCCGGGCAAGGCCGCCGGCGGTGGTGTCGCCGGAAACACCGGCATCGATCACCGTCACATCGAAGCCCTTGCTCCGCAGGGCGGCTTCCAGACGCGCCGGAAAGCCCTGCCCCGGCGCCAGACCGTAACCGGCCGTCAGGCTGTCGCCGAGCGCCACGATGGTGACGGGCCGGTCGCCGCCCGAAGGCGTTTCCGCCGCGGCCGTCGCCGGCAGCAACGCCGCTGCCAGCATCAGCCCGCCAGCCACTCGCCGGGTCATTCCTGCCATGCCGGCTCTGTCCATCTGTGCTCTCCCGCCGCGTACTTTTCACCCAAGAGCATGGTGATGGCATCGCCCGGCTTCAACTCCCGCCCCCTTTAAGCCGGCTCCCGCGGCACCATATGCCCTTCACGGGTGACGGTCCTCCCAGCCGGTCGCCCTCTCCTTGTCAGTCCCCGCGCATGCCCCGTGAGGTCTTCAAATGCCCAGCACCGCCCCTCACCCGGACGACCGGTCCGCCGTGCGCGTGGAAAACGTGCATCTGTCGCTCGGGCGCGGGGCGGCGGCGGTGAAAGTGCTGGACGGAGCAAGCCTTGCCATCGCGCCCGGCGAAACGGTGGGCATTACCGGCCCCTCCGGTTCGGGCAAATCGACGCTGCTGATGGTCATCGGCGGCCTTGAGCGGCCTGAGCGCGGGCTGGTGGAAGTGGCAGGCGCCGATCTGACCCGGCTGGACGAGGATGCGCTGGCGCGCTTTCGCGGGCGCCATGTCGGCATCGTGTTCCAGTCATTTCATCTCATCCCCACCATGACGGCGCTGGAAAACGTGGCCGTGCCACTGGAACTCGCCGGTGCGCCGGATGCCTTTGCCCGCGCCCGCGCCGAGCTGGAGGCGGTCGGGCTCGGCCATCGCCTCGACCATCTGCCGAAGGAAATGTCCGGCGGCGAGCAGCAGCGCGTGGCCATTGCCCGCGCGCTGGCGCCGCGCCCCGCGCTGC
>DAIPYB010000309.1:0-4305 GCA_036782955.1 Pseudoxanthobacter sp.
TCGCTGGTGGCATGCGGAACAATGGCGAAGGCGCTGCGTGCCGGGGCATCGAGCGCGGCAGCATGGGCGGAAAAGCGATCGGTTGCGGCCATCGGGCCCTCCATTATCAGCAACGAAAAAGGCCGGCCTCATGAGGCCGGCCGGAAGATGTCACAGTCATCCCCCCTCAGAGCGCTGCCGCGGCGAGGAAGAACGTGTCCGCATCGATCGCCAGCGCACCGGCAATAGCTGCGGTCAGCGGGTGACCGCGCGCGAAGGTCTCCGCAGCCAGCGCCATCCGCGCCGCAAACTGGCCGCCGGCGGGCAGCCCGTCGATAACGGTCTGAAGCACCGCGGGCAGGGCGCCAGTTGCCATCGCCACGAGGGCTTCGTCTTCGGAGATCAGGCCTGCGACAGCCGCCTGCTGCCAGAACTGCCGCCGCGAGATTGCGTCGGGGATGCGCGGCACAAAAGTCGCCGACCATCCATCAGGCAGCGGCCCCGGCATCGTCACGACCATCTCCGTGCCGTCCGCAAGCCATGCCGTCGTGCCGCGATGGTCCTCGACCGCTTCCCACACCTCTCCCGTCCAGATGGCCGCCATGCCCGCCATGGGGGGCGGGGGCGCCATCGTTGTGGCATGTGCGGGGATCAGCCACCGGCCGGGCTCCAGCGGAGACGGGTCCGCCTCTTCGGTGGAGAGGTATTCCCCGCTCACCGGATCGTAATTGCAGATCAGCATGGCGAGCCTCAATATTTGATGCAGGCGAGCAGCGCGATGTTGCGCGGACGGACCGATGACCAGTGGTTCGCCCCGGTTGCATTGGCCGGCGCGCCGGAGATAAAGCGCTCATAGGGGTAGGACGATATCTGCGGCGGATCGAAGCCGAGGCTCACGCGCGAGCCGGACATATTGTCGATACCTGAGACGCTGGTGCCGCCGGACACATCGCCGACGATGTGAGACCCCATCTGCGCGCTGCCGAACACACGGCTGGCATCGACGCCGCGCCCGTTGTCCCAGCCTCGGATGAACTCGCCGCGCAGGTCCGGCAGCGCGAATGTCGTGCTGCCGTCTCCGGTGCCGAAACCGGTGCCGATGGCGGCGAAAAGGTCGGCATAGGCCGTGCGGGATACCAGTGCGCCGTTCGCCTTCAGCCAGCCATCCGGCGCCGACGACATCGCGAAGTGCGCCACGGCGCCGGCAAAGCCATAGAGGATCCTCGACGCCGGCAGGTCGACATAGACCTTCTTCTGGCCTTCCAGAAAGTCCACCGCCGCGCCGCCCGCGCTGGAGGCAAGGATCTTCGTGCGCTGAAGGACGGCCGGCGAGACGAACGTGCCGAGGCACACCTCCCACTGCGAGCCGCCCTCTGCGACATACCACGTCGTGTCGCCGCTCGCGAAAGCAGCCGAGAACGGCTGACACCCGGTAACGGCGCCGCCCAGCGTCATGGCGCCGGTACCTGTCGTGAGCGAAATCTCGCACACCCGGTCGATCAGCTTGAATGCCATCTAGAGACGCTCCACGATCTTGAGGGCCCGCGAATATGTTTCGAAATACGGGTTTGCGACCGGCTCCAGCGTGTCCGGCAGGCCCCACAGGCTGGCACGCCAGCGGTCCGCAGCCGCAGGATCGCGGATGAACAGCACGTCGGTGTGCAGGCCCACTGCCGCGTCGATATCGTCAAACAGCGCCGCCTCGGCCTCCGTCAGCGCCGAAAATGTCACGCTGATCGTGCGCCGCTGGCCGCGCCGCTCGACGATTGTCTGCCCGCCCGCCATCTCCGTTCGCCGCGACAGATCGGTCCGGCCGGCACTCCAGCCGTAGTCGAAGTTGATCGCGAACCGCGTCAGAGCCGAGATGACCAGCCGCCCGGCTTCGATCCACGGCAGCGATGCGTCGGCAAGATCGATGCGCACATAGCGCGCGCCGACCGGCGCCGGCATCAACCACACGCCGCCCGCCTCCGGCCGCCAGTCCACGGCAGTCGATGCCGCGCTGTCATAGAGCAGCCCCGCCACCCCGGCCGGATCGGTCGCAGAAACCCGCACACGCACAGTGCCCGACGCGGTGATGTTGATGCCGAGCAGCGCCACGACATCGATGCTGCGCACGGCACCGAGATCGCAGACGATCCACGCCGCCGTTCCCGGCGCGCGCCAGTGCTGGCCCACATCCGCTTGCTGCAGCACGCCGGCCGTCATCAGCCCGTCGCTGCCCGACACCGACAGCACGCCGCTGTCCGCGTAGTTCTCCCACGCAATTGCCGCCATCAGCCCCACCCCACCAGTTCAGTCGTGCCGGCCTGCGCATCCACGGCGATTTCGACCACGCGCAACAGCCGCCCGGCGTGCAAATCCCAGCGCGGATAGGTGAGCGCGATCACGTCGCCGAGCGCGATATCGAGCAGCAGGGCCTGCACGGTGACGGCATAGAGCGCCCTCGGCACACGGTGCAGCGCCAGCCGGCGGCGCGCTTCGGCCTCTGCATCGGCCCTGACCGCAAAATAACTCTCGACCGGCTCCGGATCGGCGGCCAGACGGTGCTCGCTGCTGATCCCGGTATCGGAGGCCTCGGCCAGCCGGTAGCCGTCCGACAGCCAAGTCCGGCGCTCATCCGTCACCACGCCCGCAAGGTCGCTGTCCTGCGCGGTCCAGCACCGGGCGTACTTCATCCGCCAGCGCCAGGGCGGTGGAAACAGCCCGTCCGGCAATGCCCGGCGCTCAATCTTCCCGTCCACGATGTCGGCGGGCGTCACGGAGAGCGCCGGCGCGCCGGCCGGTGCTGTCAGAATGCCGGCAGTGAACGCACCGCCCCGGCTGAACCCGCCCCACCCGCCGATGCCGGCAAGCAGGTCGCCGCAGGCATCGGCATAGGTCGTTTCATCGTCGAGACCGATATAGAGGCCCACCGGCGCCGGCTGCGCCGCATCGAGGGCCGCCAGCGCAGCCGCATCGACGCCGCCGGTGCCAAGGCCCGCCAGCGACAGCAGGCGGCGCACGATGCCGCCCGTCGTTTCCGTGTAGCTGCCGTTGGCATCGCCGCGGACATCCCACGTCACCTGCCCGGTCTCCGACGACGATGCGAAGGCGATGCGCGCCCACCCGGCCGCGCAACAGGTGGCAAAGCTGCCGGCCGGCACCGTCGCTGCAAGCAGGGCATCGAGCGTGGCGTAGTCCGACCCGGCCGTCAGCGCCGCGCCGCGGACATAAGCGGCCGGCACCGCGGCAACCGGGCCGTCGCTGAGCTGGTAGGCAAGCGATGCCGGATTGACCAGCGGTGCGCTGATGTTGAGGCAGCGACCGAAGGCCATCGGCCGGCGCTTCCCCTTCAGATCGTCCGTGCCGTCAGTTCCGCCCGTGCCGGCATAAGTCGCCGCGCAGACCGCCGTCTCAAGCTGCGTGCCGGCATCGCGGATCGTGACCGTCAGGTCGCTGTCGCCGGCCAGCACCGCTTCCATGATGCCGCTCAGCACTACGTCGTGAGTGGCGTACGCCCGCCCGGGCTCGCCATATCGGATGGTGATCGGGTAGCCGTCGACCGCATAGCCGCTCATCAGCCAGTCATAGGCCCCGTCGCCGTTCTCGATGATGATCTCACCCCAGCCCGCCTGCATGCTGCCGATGCCGCTGCTGCCGAGGATCGACGAGCTGAACTTCAGGCCCTGCCGGATCGTCGCAGGAAAATTCCGGCTGCCCATCTCATCGCCCGGATGCGAGGCATAGCAGTCGCTCGCCGCATAGACGGACACCAGCCCCTCGCCGGCATCGCCGGAAAGGGCGCTGATCGGGCGGGCGGATATCGGTCCCCAGATCATGCTGCCCTCACTTGCCTGCCCTCACTCGCATCTCCAGCGTGATCACGCGCGTGGCCGGGGCCGGCACGGCAGGCGCCGCTGGCACGATGGCCGCCGGTGCGGACCACACGGGCGCAAGCGCCATGGCAACCGTCAGCACGCGGCGCTGCGGCCGCGGCACGGCTGCGCCGGGCACGACAGTGCCGCCGGCCGGGATGACCGGCCGGGCCTGCATTGCGATTGTCAGGATCATCACACCCTCTTGCGCGTGCGCGGGTCCGCAGCCTGCTGGCGCAGCTCGCGCCGCAGATCGGCAATCTGCGCCGCCACGCCGTCGAGCCCGGTAAGGAGCGCCGCGCGGCTCTCCCGGCCATCCTCAACGGTCGCCCGGTGCAGGGCTGTGATGCCGGTCCGGATCGCCGAGACGACGCCGCTCATGTCTGCGGACGCGCCGCCGGAAGCCGCGCCGGGCAAAGAGCCGGTCCGGTTGATGTAGCTCAGCATCCCGAGCGTATTGTCGTTCACG
>DAIPYB010000310.1:0-4293 GCA_036782955.1 Pseudoxanthobacter sp.
GCGTTGCGCGCGATGATCTCGCGCATCTTCGCCTCGATCTTCTCAAGGTCGTCGATGGTGAACGGCTCGTTGCGGAAAAAATCGTAGTAAAAGCCGTTCTCGATCACCGGGCCGATGGTCACCTGCGTGCCGGGGAAAAGCTCCTGCACGGCCTCGGCCATGACGTGGGCGGCATCGTGGCGGATCAGCTCCAGCGCACGCGGATCGTCGCGGGTGACGATCTCAACGGCGGCGCCGTCCGGCACCGCATCCGACAGGTCGCTCACGGTACCGTTGATGGCGATGGCAACCGCCTTCTTGGCCAGCGACTTGGAAATGGCCTCCGCCACGCCGCGGCCGGTCACGCCGGCCTCGAACGCACGGCGGGCGCCATCGGGGAAGGAAATCTCGATCATAACAATTCCTCGGTTGGCTCACTCACTGCCCACGAGCGCAGGTAAGCCGGACGTCTTCAGGTCGCGCAGGCGCCTTGCGGCGCAGGAACGGGGGCAAGGGCACCCCGGGCCGGAAGGGCCGGCGCGAAGCACGGCAGCAACGCCCCTGCGGGCGCTGCAATGGCCGGGGTTTTCGCGCGTCCCGGCCCCTTCGTCAACCGAGGGCGGCGCGGGGCTCCCCGGCGAATTCAGCGGTCAAGGCGGGTGGCCGGGTCGATGTGGCGCCCGGTCCAGAAGCCGTAACGCCACGGACGCCACCATGCCGCGCCCTCCGGCGCCGTCGGGGGCACCGGGTCGAACCCGCTGGCGCCGAACGGATTGCAGCGCAACAGCCGCGCCAGCGTCATCCAGCCGCCGGCCCACAGGCCGAACCGCCCGATCGCCTCTGATCCGTAGGCCGAACAGGATGGCTGGTAGCGGCAGGCATTGGGCAGGAAAGGCGAAATGACCAACCTGTAGAGCCCGATCAGCCCGCGCCCAAGCCACACTCCCGGCCCGACCGCGCGCTGGCTTCCCGGCTCATAGGGCGAGCCGCCCCCGCCGCAACATCCGCTCATGCCGGTGTCTCCCCTGCCTGCGCCGCCTGCGGCGCGTGCATTTCGGCCTCGTGCGCCGCCTCAAGGGCTGCCACCGTTGCCTCGAATACCAGCATGACCGATCCGTGCCGGGCGCGATAGTCCCGCACCGGTTCCAGAACGGACAGCCCGGCGAAGCGACCGGCGGGTGGCGGGCCGCCTTCCTTCAGCATCGCGGCCATGGCATCGCGCACCGCGCGGATCTCATCCACGCTGGCCCCCACCACGACCCGGCCGAACAGCGAGGCCGCCGCCTGCCCGAGCGCGCAGGCCCGCACCTCCTGCGCGAACGCGCTCACATGCCGTTGCCGAACCGCCACATCCACCGTGATGACCGAGCCGCAGAGGCGGGCCTGCCGCGTGGCGCTGCCATCCGGCGTCCCAAGCCGCCCGACATGGGGCATGCTCGCCGCCAGTTCCAGGATAGCGCTGCTGTAAACCTGATCCGTCATGATAAGAGTGCCGCTCGCTGTCGCCCCGGCAGGGACGCTGCGTTCATGAAGCACGGCGGTTTTGTTCCGGACAACATCATCCTATATAGAGGGCGAACAGGGTGGCCCGCCAGTCCCCGGCCGGCAGTGAACCGGACGGGATTGCGGACGCGAGGAGCGACAGGGTGGCGAACCGCGGGCCTGAGAGCGAAGCAACGGGCGGAACAGCGCCCGGCAGGGTCGTTGCGGGCCCGCCGGGAAGCAGCGCGCCGGTTCGTATCCGGGAAAGACCGGCGGACGACGTGGACGACAGATCAGGATTCGAACGCCCGGCGGCGTCCCATCCCGCCAGCAGCGGGCGCGATGGGAGTTCCCCGATGGATGCCGTTGTGAAGACCATCGCCGACGCCCGCCCGCGCACCGCGCCGGCCGCGCGCCGGCCGACCCGCGAGGAGGCCGAGGCCGCCGTGCGTACGCTCATCGCATGGGCCGGGGACAACCCGGACCGCGAGGGGCTGATCGACACCCCCCGCCGGGTAGCTGCGGCTTACGAGGAATTCTTCCGCGGCTATGCGGAAGACCCGGAGAGCGTTCTGGAGCGCACCTTCCAGGAGGTGAGCGGCTACGACGACATGGTTCTGGTGCGCGATATTCCGTTCTATTCGCACTGCGAACACCACATCGTGCCGTTCATCGGCCGCGCCCACATCGCCTATTATCCCAACGGCGGTGTGGTCGGCCTGTCCAAGCTTGCCCGCCTCGTGGATGTCTATTCCCGACGGATGCAGACGCAGGAAAACCTGACCGCGCAGGTGGTGCAGGCCATGGAAGCCCACCTCGCGCCGCGCGGCATCGCCGTGCTGTTCGAGGCCGAGCACCAGTGCATGTCGCTGCGCGGGGTGCAGAAGGCGGGCGTTTCCACCATCACCAGCCGGTTCACCGGCCTGTTCGAAGCCCCTGCCGAGCAGGTGCGCTTCATGACCATGATCCGCCGCGAGCGCTGATGCGCCGCGGCCTTTTCCGGACCCCGCCTGCCCGTGTGCAACCAGCCTGACTGCACCCACGCCGCGTTTCCCGCCCCCGGCCCCAAGGCCGCGCTGGAGACCGGCACCGTGCTGACGCCGCGTTTCGACGCCGCCGGCCTCGTTACTGCGGTCGTGACGGATGCCGCCGACGGCCGCGTGCTGATGCTCGCCCACATGAATGCCGAGGCGCTGCGGCTGACCATCGAGACCCGCGTCGCCCACTACTGGAGCCGCTCGCGCGGGGAACTCTGGCGCAAGGGCGACACCTCCGGCTCGCTGCAGCATGTCACCGGCATGTGGGTGGATTGCGATCAGGACGCGGTGTGCATCAGCGTGCGCGTCGATGGCTCGGGCGCGAGCTGCCACACCGGACGGCGGTCATGCTTCTATCGCGCGGTTGCCCTCGGGCCGGACGGCGGGGCGCTGTCGTTTACTGAAGAACCGCTGGCAGACCCCGAGGTGCTTTACGGCCACAAGGGCTGAGCCCCTCTACACGAACAAGCGAATTGCAGACGGAATCAAAAGGCGGCCCCATGGGGCCGCCTTTTGCCGTTGCCGCGATGCAAGACGTTTCCAGACCAGCGCTTCAGACCATGGCGATGTAGTTGCGCATGCTCTCCGCCTCGTCCTCCGCCTGCGCGATGCGGTGCTTGACGACATCGCCGATGGACACGATGCCCACCAGCCTGTCACCACGCACCACAGGCATGTGGCGGAAGCGGCGCATGGTCATGCGCTCCAGCACCTGTGTGGAAGTCTGGTCCTCGGTCGCCACCTCAATGTCGCGCGTCATGTAGTCCACTGCACGCCGGTCAAGGGCGGATGCCCCCTCCCCGGCCAGCGCCCGCACAATGTCGCGCTCCGAGATGATGCCGAGAATGGACTGCCCCCGGGAGACGATCACCGCGCCGATCCGGCACAGGGTGAGCAGATCGCAAACCGCGGCGATCGTCGCATCGGGGTCAATCGTTGTAACGTCCGGTCCCTTGCGGGCCAGAATCGCAGCAACGGTCATGGGCGTTTCCTCCTTGAGAACCCGGCGAAAGACGTCCGCATTTTTGCGTGTCCGCCTGCCGCCACCACCGCACCCTGCGTGCCCTGTCTTTCGCGGGGCTGGCCGGATGCGGCGGGTATAACCGGCGCACGGAATCGATCTCCCGTGCTGCATAAAACTGATAACGTCCCAAATAGCCGGCGTAAAGCCCCCTTTTGTGACGGTGCTCAGTTCTCCCCGCGCCCACGCCCGACGGGGTCGAACAGCGGAAACAGCAGGAGGCCGATCAGGAAGCCGCCGATATGCGCCTCCCACGCGATGCCGGCACCGTCGTTGCCAAGAAAGGGCAGGCTGACGGCGCCGAACAGGATGTTGAGCGCGAACCAGATGGCGATGAACGAGGTCGCCTGACGGTTGCGCGCAACGCCGAAAAGCGTGCTGGCCGGGCGGCGATAGCACACCGCGCTGTTCATATCGGAAAAGCGCCAGCCGCCGAGCGGGGCTCCGGGCTCGAACACGAAGCGCGTCGCTGCCGCCATCTGGCCGGAAATGGCCGCCGAGGCCCCGACCACCGGCACCATGGAGCCGGGATTGGAGATGAGGTGGAGCGCAGCGCCGCCGATGGCAGCGAGCACCGACAACAGAAGAAAACGCACCACCCCGAAGCGCCGCGCCACCGCCGAGCCGAATGCCAGCATCCACACCACGTTGACCGCCACGTGCACCCATCCGCCGTGGAGCACGGAATAGGTGACGAAGGTCCAGATATCCGCTCCGAGGCCGCCGGGCAGCGGCGCCATGCCGGCCGGCACCGCATAGCGCACCGGAATGAAG
>DAIPYB010000311.1:0-4282 GCA_036782955.1 Pseudoxanthobacter sp.
CAGCAGCGTGGCCCCCGGTGGCGGGGTGACGACCGTCTGATAATGCGCCGCCTGCACGAGAAACTGCTCCGGCAGGGCGCCGAACAGGTCGTCGCCGGTGCTTTGCGGCGTGCGCAGGATTTCCACGGTGCCATATTCCGGCTGTCCCGCGAGCGCGCCGACCTGCCCGCCGAAGGCATGGGCCAGAAGCTGGTGGCCGAAGCAGATGCCCAGCGTCGGCACGCCGGCGCCGATCGCGCGCCGGCAATAGTCCGCCGTCGGCGCGATCCACGGCAGCGGGTCGGCCACCATCGAGGCCGAGCCGGAAATGACGAGGCCGCCGATCTCGTCCGGCGGCGGTGGCGCTTCGTTCCGGGTAACGCGGATCGCCCGGCCCGGCAGGCCGATGCCGGCGGCGATGGCGGGGCCGAACTCGCCGCAGACGGCGTGATAGCTCGGCGCCATTTCCGCCGTGATCTCACATTCCAGAATAATCAGCGGCTTCACGCCTTTTTCTCCACCAGTTTATCAGGTGTCCGGAGCGCGCCGGGCGCGCATGCTGTCGCGTGCTTGCGAGGCATCGACGCCGGCCGGATGATCCCGGCCGGCGTCGATGCATATAGGCCGGATCAGGTGCCGATGAAGTAGCGGCGCCACTCGAAATCGGTGATGTGGCTCGCCATCCACTTCTCGAACGCCTCGATCTCGAAGGCGCGGCTCGATGTGTAGTGACGCTGGAACTGGGCGCCGTAGATGCGCTCGATGAAGGCCGAATCGCGGAAGACGGCGATCGATTCCGCCAGCGAATGCGGCAGGCGCTCGTGCAGAGCCGGATCCGGTGCGCCGGGTGTCAGCGGGATCGGGGCGATATCCTCCTCCAGTCCGTCGAGGCCGGCGGCCAATACGGCCGTCATCGTCAGGTAGGGGTTGATATCCGCGCCCGGCACACGGTGCTCGAAGCGTGCCGCGCCGGCAGTCGGCGTGGTAATGGCGCGGATCGCCGCCATGCGGTTCTCATAGCCCCACGACACGTCTTCCGGCGACCACGCATCGCGGTCCATGCGGCGATAGGAATTGACGGTCGGGCGGAAGAACAGGTGACTTTCGCGCATGCGGGAAAGCAGGCCACCCAGAAACCGCCGGCCGATGGCCGAAATCTCCCGGTCCTCGCCGGCAAAAACGTTGGTGTCGTCGCGCCACAGGCTGATGTGGTGGTGGGCGCCGCAGGCGCTTTCCTTGCCCGGCGGCTGGAAGCGCGCCATGAAGGTGGCGGCAAGGCCCCATTCCGCGGCCAGCTCGCGCACCGCCAGCTTGGTGCGGGCGGCATCGTCGGCCGCCTCCAGCGCCCCCTTCGGCGGCAACGCGATTTCATACATGCCGTAGCCATATTCCGTGGTCACGGCCGGCAGAACGATGCCGAGGCTCTTCAGCCGCGTCATCAGTGCCTCGACGAACTTCTGATAGTCGCCGGTGTGCAGGATATCGTAATTGACCAGCGAGTAGCCCCACGGCTTCATTTCGCGGTAGCGGCCGGCGCGCATCAGGTCCATGTCGGCGTGGAACAGGCCGAATTCGAACTCGACGGCGCATTTCACCTCGAAGCCGAGAGCGTTGGCTCGGGCTTCCTGGGAGGCGAGAATGGCGCGCGCGTCGATGGGGTTCGGGCTGCCGTCCAGCAGGAACGAATTGCAGATGACCGAAGCCACCTTCGGGTTCCAGCCGTGAATGCGAATGGTGCCGGGGTCGGCCAGCGCCTGAATGTTGGCATAGCCTGTGGCGCTGGACGAAAGCTCGCACGGGAAGGCCGTGTCGCCTGTCGGTTCGCCATCGGCATGGGCGGTTGCCAGCAGGATGGCGCACAGGGCCTCGCCGTCCGGCGAGAATTTCAGCGGGCCGATCTTGGTGCGCATGTTGCCCGCGATGTCGGGATTATGCGTGTGGAGATATTCCACGCCCGCTTCCGCCAGCTTCTGCTGTGCGGCTTCGAGCTGCGGCCTTCTGTGGACGGCAAGGGCTTTGAGATTCATCATGGCTCCGGACTGGCGAAACGGCGCCGCGCCGGCATCCCGGCGGATTTTCCGCCCGGCAGCCCGCGTCCGGCAACCGCGACAGAACTCATGGCATGGCGGCGGAAGCCGCGCCAGTGCTGTTCTCCACGACGACGGGCTGCGACGATTGATCCGGCGCATTTGCAGCCGGCGTTGCTGCGTGCAACAAAAAACCATGCGCCGTTTCCCGGCGTTCGTGTGACCAGACCGCGTTGAAGGAGCAGCCAATGTCAGTCGGCGATCTTGATGCGGACCTTCTGTTGCCTGCCGCGCGCGTCGTCGGGCGTCGCCGTCTGGTGGAGCGATTCGTCCGTCTCGACGTGGTGGACGTCGAACTGACCCATCGCGACGGTCGTCGCGTCGTGGTGGAGCGCGATATCCACGATCACGGCAATGCCGTCGCGGTGCTGCCTTACGATCCGGCCCGGCAGACCGTGGTTCTGGTGCGCCAGCTGCGCGTTCCGGTGCTGCTGGCCGGCGAGGGCGACGGCACGCTGGTGGAGGTGCCGGCCGGCCTGATCGAGCCGGGCGAGAGCGCCGCCACCGCGGCCATGCGCGAAGTGCGCGAGGAGGTGGGGCTCGACCTGCAGAATCTGGAATGGATCGGCGAAGTCTATGCCTCGCCCGGCGCGCTGACCGAGAAGGTGACGCTGTTTCTGGCGCACTACATCTCCGGCAATCACATTGCCGCCTATGGCGGCATGGCCGACGAGAACGAGGATATCGAGATTCTGGAGTGGCCCGTCGCGCATTTTCGCACCGCGCTTGAAGGCGGCGCGATCCGCTGCGCCAAGACGATGCTGCTCGGCTTTGCGCTGCGTCATCGCCGGCCGGAACTGTTCGGCTGAAAAGCCCGCTGTCGGGGTATAAATTTTCTATAATCGAGATAGATTATTGCCGTTTAGGCTGGCTTTCTGCGGACCGGCATTGTTTTGAAGAATTCTTTTCTCCATTGTGCGGCAGCCGGGAGAACGGCATGCCCGGCAATCCGGCCTTCTCTCGCTTAATTCTGAGCGGTGAATTCCGCCGCCTTGATTGCGGTGTTTCCCGTCCTCCGGAAAGCGCAAAGGGAAGGGCCGTTCGATGTCGGATGCTCGTGAGCGCCTCAGTGTCTTCCCGGCCTTCCACAAGGTCGCGGGACAGCGGGTTCTGGTGGCCGGCGGCGGCGGCGAGGCGCTTGCCAAGGTGCGGCTGCTGGCCGAAACCGAAGCCCGCATCCACATCGTTGCCGACGAGCCGGAGGAAGCGCTGCGCAGCTTTGCCGCCGCCGCCGGTGCCGTTCTGGAACGGCGGTCCCTTCTGGCGGCCGATCTCGATGGCGCCGTGCTGGCATTCGCGGCAACGGGCGACGAGGCTGCCGACCGGCGCGTAGCGGCCGCGGCGCGCGCGGCGGGCGTTCCGGTCAATGTCGTGGACCGGCCGGAGCTGTGCGATTTCTATGTTCCGGCCATCGTCAACCGCGCTCCGGTGGCGGTGGCCATTTCTTCCGCCGGCACGGGGCCGGTGCTGGCCCGGCACATCCGCGCGCGCATCGAGGCGATGCTGCCGCGCGAGACCGGGGCGCTGGCCCGTCTGGCGGAGTCCTTCCGGGCGACGGTTGCCCGCGTGCTGCCGCCGGGCGAGGCCCGCCTGCGCTTCTGGGGGCGCTTCTTCGGCGGCGCTGTCGCCGACCGGGTTTATGCCGGGCGGGCGGAGGAGGCGCGCACGGAAGCCGCGCGTCTTCTGAACGGCCATGGCGAGGAGCCGGCCGGGTTCGTCTGGCTCGTCGGCGCCGGACCGGGGGCCGAAGACCTGCTGACGCTCAGGGCGCAGCGCCTGCTGCAGGAAGCCGACGTGATCGTGCATGACCGGCTGGTGCCGGACACTGTCGTCGCCATGGGCCGGCGGGATGCGCGGCGCATCTCCGTGGGCAAGGCCAAGGGCGCGCATTCCGCCTCGCAGGATGAAATCAACGCGCTTCTGGTGCAGCTCGGCCGGCAGGGCTTGCGCGTGGTGCGCCTCAAGGCCGGCGACCCGTTGGTGTTCGGCCGTGCCGGCGAGGAAATCGCGGCGCTGCGCGAGGCGGGCATCGGCCATGCCGTCGTGCCCGGCGTGACGGCCGCGGTGGCGGCTGCCGCCTCCCTGACGCTGCCGCTGACGCTGCGCGGGGTGGCCTCGTCGCTCGTCTTCGCAACCGGCCACGACCGCGATGGCGAGACGCTGCCGGGCTGGGCCGGGCTGGCGCTTTCCGGCGCCACGGTCGCCGTCTACATGGG
>DAIPYB010000312.1:0-4264 GCA_036782955.1 Pseudoxanthobacter sp.
GGCAGCCGAGTTCGGCGGCGATCGTCATGATGTTGATGCCCGCCGCACCGCCACCGGCGATGATGGTGCTCTCGCGCGGATTGACACCCTCGTTGATGGTGATGTCGGCAATGGCACGCATCATCAGGTCGGAGGCAAGGCTGAGGATGCGGAAAGCCGCTTCCTCGATGCTGAGGCCGATGCGCTCGGCCACCGTGGCGATTGCCGCGCGGGCGGCTGCCACGTCCAGCGTCATGCGACCGCCGAGGAAATAGTCCGGATCGAAATAGCCGAGCACGGTGGCGGCATCCGAAACCGTGGGCAGCGTGCCGCCGCGGCCATAGCAGGCCGGCCCCGGCTCCGCGCCGGCCGACTGCGGGCCAACGCGCATCAGGCCGCCTTCGTCGATCCACGCGATGGAGCCGCCGCCGGCACCGATGGAGCGCATGTCCACTGCCGAGATACCCAGCAGGTCGCCGGTATACATCGGGCCAAGCCAGGTATCGCGGGTAAAGGTCAGCCGGCCATCGCGCACGAGCCCGACGTCGAAGGTGGTGCCGCCGGTATCGCAGATGATGACATTGTCGCCGAGCCCTTCCAGTTGCGAGAAGGTCAGGCCGGCGATGGGGGCCATGGCAGGGCCGGAACCGACCGTGTGGATCGGTTTTTCCACCAGCGCATCGACGTGATTGCAGCCGCCTTCGGTGGTGCTGACCAGCAGCTTGCCTTCAAAGCCGGCGGCACGCAGGTCCTTCTCCAGCCCGCGCAGATGGTCCTGCATCAGCGGCTTCAGCGACGCGTCGATGGCCGTCGCGGACGCACGGCGATATTCGCGCACCACCGGCACCAGCCGATGGGAAAGCGTGTAGGGCACGCCCGGCATCAGGGCATCCAGCAACGCGCCGAACCGCTGCTCGTGCGCGGGATTGGCCACCGACCAAAGGAAGCAGACCGCCACGGCCTCGAACTTGCGGCGGATCAGCTCGCCGATCACGGCCCGCGCACCCTCTTCGTCGAAGGCGGTCACGACCGAGCCATCGGCACGGACGCGCTCGCTTACCTCGAAGGTATCGCGGCGGGCGATGTAGGGATCGGGATAATCCTGCGAGAAATCGTGCGGGTTGAACTTGCCACCTTCCTTGAGCAGCAGGATATCGGGAAAGCCCGCGGTGGTGACGAAGGCGGTCCGGGCAACCGTTTTCGTGACGATGGCGTTCGTGGCCCGCGTGGTGCCATAGATCAGCATTTCCGTCGCGGCCAGCAGCTCCTCCAGCGAGATATCGAGCTGGACGGCAGCGGACTGGATTGCCTCGCGCATGCCCAGAAAGATGCGGTCGCGGGTGGTGAGCGCCTTGCCGATGGTCAGCGTTCCGGCATCGTCACGCACGATCACATCTGTGAAAGTGCCGCCGGTATCGACGGAAATGCGATAATTCATGCTCAGGTTCCCAATGGCCCGGAAGAAAGCGGCCGTCAGCGGTGACGCATTCGCCGGTTCAGCGAATTGTTCCGCCCACTATGCGCTCGGACGGACGCACTTCCGCAAAACATCACCGTTCGCTCTTCGCACCGGAGTGATGTGAATACTCACAGGACGCGAAATGATTGCGCCATTCCGAAACCGGGACGGAAAAGCATTTCGTGACCGCGATGAGCAATCCTAGCAAGGCCGGAACCCGGCGTTTGTTTGCCGCCGTCCAACGACTTGGACGAAACCGGCATCGACGACAGGTCGTTCGCCCGCATACACGCCATGCCCAACTATTGGGCAATCATGAACGGCAACTGGCGCAAAAAAGGCCTGTCGAAGCGACCCGCTCGGCGCTAGGATTTTTCCAGAATGACGATTGTCCAATGACCGGCTGCGGTAGATTTTTCCGTTCGGTCAAGGGGTTGAAGGCCGGTCCTGCTGCTTGCGCGACCAGCCGGGCGGCGGCGCAGAGAAGATCCGCGGAGCCGGGCGGCGCGAATATCCCGCCCGCTTCGGCACGGCGGAAGCGGCCTGTAATTCGCGTCTTCCCAGTATCCGTTTCATTCGCAGGAGGGCGACCAGATGCGAAAATGTGCGACGAACCGGCTCCGCGACGAGCACCTCGCATGTCGGGGCGCATTGCGATGATGCCGCCGGCAGCGGATGAGGCGACGGCGCCGCGCATCGACGTGGAGGGGCTGCACGCCTCACGCCGGCGGCGGGCGTGGATCGACACGCTCTATGAGTATTATTATCCGCTCGATGCCAGCCTGCCGGACGGTTTTCGCTGCGGGCGGCTGGCGGTGGCCGATGTCGGCATCGTGCGCATCGGCCGGGTGGAATCGGACGCCATGGTCGTGGACCGCAGCGGCGCCCATGTCGGCAAGGGCGTGCACGATTTCTATTTCCTGCCGCTGCCGGAAGAAGGCCCCCTCGCCCTTCACCAGCGCGGACGCAGCGGCGCCTTCGGCCCGCAGGAGTTCGCCTTTGTCGGCACGGCGGAGGCTTATTCCTACGACCAGCCCGGCACCAACAAGAGCCACACGCTGCGCATTCCCGGCCCTGCCCTGCGCGCGCGCATTCGCAATGTCGATGACTGGACGGCCCGCACTTTCTCGGCGCGCAGCCCGATGACCCGGGTTTTTCTGGATTTCGCCCGCTCATTCTGCCGCAACGGCCTCAATGCGCAGGCCGAGGTCGATCCCCGCCTGATTGACCCGTTGCTGGATTTGCTGGCTCTGGTCGTGTCGTCGGCGGATCAGGGCACGCAGGAAAGTGCCGTGCGTGTCGCCCATCGCCAGCGCGCACTGAACCTGATCGAGACGCGTTTCCGCGATACCGCCCTCGATGCCGCCGCCATCGCGGCCGCGCTCGGGCTCTCCGAGCGCTACCTGCAGAAGATCTTCGCCGAGCGCAACGAGACCATCTCAGCCATCATCCGCAGCCGGCGCATTGCCGAGGCGTGCCGGATGCTCGCCAACCGCGACACCTCGCGCGCCTCGGTCTCGTCCATCGCCTACGCGGTCGGCTTCACCGATCCGGCCCATTTCAGCCGCGTGTTTCGCCGCGAAACCGGCGTGGTGCCGGTTCATTATACCGGCCGCTGAAGGTCCCCGCCGCACCGCGATCCCGGTCCGGCGGGGCTGGTGGCTCTCAGGCCGCGCTGACGGCGGACAGCGCCTTCAGCGATTTATCCAGCGCATCCTCAACGCGTCCGAACAGGTCGTCCAGCTGATCGGCCGTGATGATCAGCGGCGGGCAGAACGCCAGTGCATCGCCCATCGCGCGGGAAATCACACCATTGTCCTGAAGGTAGCCGTTCACGAGCGCACCCAGCGCCCCCGCCTTCTCCAGCCCCTTCTTTGCCACCTTGTCCGTCACCAGTTCGAGCGCTCCGATCAGGCCGACGCCACGCGCCTCGCCGACCAGCGGATGCGATGCGAGCCGCCGGAGATGGCCCTGCATGATGGAGCCCATCGCAGCCGCGTTCGCAACGAGGCCCCGCTCCTCGATAACCGCGATGTTCTCCAGCGCGACGGCCGCCGCGACCGGATGACCGCCGCCCGTGAAACCATGGGCAAAGCTGCCGATCCGGTTGCTCTCGTCCGCGAGCGGGCCATAGACCTTCTCGTTCATCACGATGGCCGAAATCGGCAGGTAGGACGAGGAAAGCTGCTTGGACAGCACCAGAATATCCGGCTCGATGCCAAACGTCTCACAGGCGAACATCCTGCCCGTACGGCCAAAGCCGCAGATAACCTCATCGGCGATCAGCAGAATATCGTATTTGCGCAGAACGGCCTGAATCTTCTGCCAGTAGGTCGCCGGCGGAACGATGACACCGCCGGCGCCCTGCACCGGCTCGGCAATGAACGCGGCCACCGTTTCCGGCCCCTCCGCCAGAATGAGCGCCTCCAGTTCATCGGCAAGGCGTGTCGCGAAGGCTTCCTCGCTCTCGCCTTCCAGCCCCTCGCGCCAATAGTGCGGGCAGCCGGTGTGGCGCACCTGCGGCAGCGGCAGATCGAACGAGACGTGATCGATCGCGATGCCGGTGAGGCTGCCGGAGCCGATAGTGATGCCGTGATAACCGTTCTTGCGCGCGATCACCTTCTTGCGCTGCGGCTGGCCCAGCGCATTGGAGCGGTACCACACCATCTTCAGAACGGTGTCGTTGGCCTCAGAGCCGGAATTCGTCATGAAAACACGGCTCATCGAAGCCGGCGCGAGTTCGACGAGTTTCTCCGACAGGTGGACCAGCGGCACATGCCCCTTCTGCCCAAAGGCATGATAATAGGGCAGTTCAGCAAACTGACG
>DAIPYB010000313.1:0-4263 GCA_036782955.1 Pseudoxanthobacter sp.
AGCGGAATTCCTCCAGATCGTCCGGCGTCGCCATGCCGGAGGCGTTGAAGAAATCCTCATACTGGCGGATGCGCCGGGCCCGCGCCTCGTCGCTCTCGCCCTTCGGCGCGATGCAGTAGATCGTCACCTCCGTGCGATCCACCGACAGCGGCCGGTAGACGCGGATCTGCGAGGAGAACTGGTCCATCAGATAGACGTTGGGATAGAGGCACAGGTTGCGCGAGCGGCTGATCATCCAGTCGGCCATCGCTTCTCCATAGGCGGCCTCAAGCTCGGCGCGGCGCTCGGCCAGCGGCCGGTCTTCCGGGTTGGCCCAGCGGGTCCACAGCAGCAGGTGGCCGTTCTCGAACGAATAGAAGCCGCCACCCTGCTTGGACCACGAGCCGGCATCCATGGCGCGCACGGGATCGATGCTGGCCGCCGCTGCCGCCGCCGCCTTGCGGGCGTTGGTGGTGGCGGCATAGTTCCAGTGAACCGAGGTGACGTGATAGCCGTCGGCGCCGTTCTCGGTCTGCACCTTCCAGTTGCCGTCGAACACATAGGTGGACGAGCCGCGCAGCACCTCCAGCCCTTGCGGCGACTGGTCCACGATCATGTCGATGATGCGCGCGGCCTCGCCCAGATAATCGGCCAGCGGCGGCACGTCGGGGTTGAGGCTGCCGAACAGGAAGCCGCGATAGTTCTCGAAGCGGGCCACCTTCGTCAGGTCGTGCGAGCCGTTTGTGTTGAAGCTCTCGGGATAGCCGGCTCCGTCCGGGTCCTTGGCCTTCAGCAGCCGGCCGGTGTTGGAAAACGTCCAGCCGTGGAACGGGCAGGTATAGGTGGAACGATTGCCGCGCTTGTGGCGGCACAGCATGGCGCCGCGATGCGAGCAGGCGTTGACGAAGGCATTCAGCGTGCCGGCGCGGTCGCGGGCGATGACGATGGGCTGGCGGCCGATGAAGGTGGTGAAATAGTCGTTCTTTTCTGCAATCTGGCTTTCGTGTGCCAGATAAATCCAGTTCCCCTCCCAGATATGCTCCATCTCCAGCTCGAAAAGCTCTGGGTCTGTGAAGATATCGCGCCGGCAGCGATAGTGCCCGCTGGCGGCATCTTCCTCGACCGAGGCTTCAAGGCGGGCGATGACGGCCTTTTCCCATCCGTTCAGGAATTCCTTGCTGCCGGTCATGGGTTTCCTCCCTTTCGCGGCCCTTGCGGGCCTTCGGGCCGGAACTTCGGGCAAGCCGCTCCCGTGGCGGCGCGAGGCCGCGACAAGGCGCGATTTTTTCTCGAAATTATCCGGCTTGTTCGTTGTTTTCGGTGTTTCCCGGAATTTTCGGCTGTATGGTCCGTGGAATCCTTCTTAGGTGCCGCACGAAAAGAAATCCAAAACCGATGCGGTCTTGAACGATACCGGAAGGGTATGGGAGCCACGCCCGTGGGAGGAACGCATGGAACTGCGCCAGCTGCGCTATTTCGTGGCGGTGGCGCGCGAGCGGAATTTCTGCCGCGCGGCCGCGAGCCTGCACATCGCCCAGCCACCCCTGAGCCGGCAGGTACAGCAGCTTGAGGACGAGCTTGGCGTGCAGCTCATCGACCGCTCCGAGCGTCCGGTGCGGCTGACGGAGGCCGGCCGCTTCTTCTACGAGCAGGCGATGCAGCTTCTCGGCCGGCTGGACCAGACCTGCGCGGCGACCCGGCGCATCGGCGGCTCGAACCGCGAGCGGTTCGTCATCGGTTGCGTGGCGTCAACGCTCTACGGCGGCACCCCCGACCTTGCCCGCCGCATGCGTCGCCGCTGGCCCGATCTGGAGATCGAGTTCCGGGAAATGATGTCGGTGCAGCAGCTTGCGGCGCTGAAGGAGGGGCGGATCGATCTCGGCTTCGGCCGCGTGCGCTTCAACGACCCGGCAGTGGTGCGCATCGTGCTGCGCAAGGAGCTGCTGGTGCTGGCGCTGCCGGCGGGCCACCCGGAGGCATCCGGCAGCACGCCGCTGGCGCTGGAGCGGCTCGCCGACGAAACGCTCATCCTCTATCCGAGCGAGCCGCGCCCGAGCTTTGCCGACGAGGTGTTGTCGCTGCTGGCCGACCGCAACGTGCGCCCGCGCGCCATTCAGGAGGTCCGCGAACTGCAGACCGCCATGGGGCTGGTGGCGGCCGATGTCGGCGTGGCGCTGGTGCCGGCTTCGGCGCAGCGCCTGCGCACCTTCGATGTCGGCTATCGCCATGTCGACGACCCGCGCGCGGTCTCGCCCATCATCATGAGCTACCGTGCCAACGACCAGAGCGGCCGCATCGACGAGATCAAGCGGCTGGTGGGCGAGATGTACGACGACCGGCCCGACTGGCTTCAGTTGTCCGAGAACACGCTGCTGCTGCCGTCCTGAAGCGCCCGCAGCAGGCTGGCGGGCGTCGCCTCGCGCAGGGCGAAGGCCGCCCCGCCATCACCGGCCACGGCAAGGGAAAGGCAGATCCGCGGACGCGGAAAGAGCGTGTCGAGGTGCCAGCGCGGACCCGGCAGCGGCGTGGCGAGCGCGGGGCTTGCGTCCGGCGCGACGGCAAAGCTCTCGGGCGCCACCGCCAGCCCGGTGCCGAGCCCTTTCAGGACCGCTTCCTTCAGGGTCCAGATGCGGAAGAAGGTCGTGCGCCAGTCCTGTGCCCCCGGATCTTGTGCCGGGTGCCCGGAGAGGCGGGCCTGTTCCAGCGGATGGAACAGCGCGGCCGCCAGTGCGGGATCGGCGTTCTCCGCCGTCATCGCCTCGATATCGAGGCCCACCGGCATGGCGGAAACGGCGCAGGCGACAAGGCCGCGCGTGCGCGACAGGCTGAACCACGGCGCGTCGGGGCCGCCGGCCAGGACCGGACGACCGCCGGCCTGCGTCGCAAAGCGCAGCCCGCGTGCCGGCTGGCCTGTGGCCGCGGCCAGCAGTGCCCGGCACAGCGCGTGCGAGGCGATGTAGCGGCGCCGGTCGTCGTCATTGCGCCGTTGCCGGGCGGCGGTCCGTTCGCTGTCGTCGAGGGCGTCGAACAGCGCGGCTTCCTGCGTCGCGCCAATCCCGCCGGTCTCCAGCAACGCTACCGTTGAAATGCTTCCAGCCGGCCCTTCGGCCGGCTGGAAGCGTCTCGTTTCGGGGGAATGGGCCGCCGTCATGCGGGGGTGTCCCTTGTCCGGCGCTCAGGCCGCGGTCGGCAGCACCGGGCGGTCGTGCCCGGCTCCGCCGCTGCCGCTGTTGCGGCCGGCGCCGGAGATCAGCACCGGGCGGCCCGGCTGGGTCTGCCGGATCGCCGCCGCCGCGTTGGCCGCCAGCCGGGCGGCCTGCGCCTGCGGCATCGCCGGAGCGCCGACCCAGGCCGTGTTCGCCGGGATCGCTTCGCCCTTCATCACCACCGTCAGCGGGCCGAGGCGGGCGAAGTCGCCGACATGGGTGTCATAGAGCACCGTGGAACCGGCCTCGATGGTGACGCCGTTGCCGACCCGGACGCGGCCGATCTTCATGACGCGGTCCTCGTAGAGATGGGTCTGCAGGGCCGAGTAGTTGTTGATGGCCACGAAATCCCCGACCTCGATGCAGTCGAACTCGGTGATGTCGGTCATGTCGATATAGCAGCCCTTGCCGATCTTGGCGCCGAACAGCCGCATCGCCCAGCTCACCATCGGGGTGCCGCGCAGCTGGTCCAGCAGCATGCGGGCGGCCATGCCGGAATACATCACCGCGATCGCCTCGGTGCGCAGCGCCCACCACGACCACATCGGGTTTTCCTGCGGGCGATAGGTGCCCATCATCAGCCATTTCAGCACCACCACGATCAGCGCCATGGTGACCGACATCGCCACGCCGAGGCCGATGAACAGCGGCACCGCCACCAGATAGTTGCCGTCGGCCACGCTGGGGGCCAGCAGTTCCATGGCGATCGTGCCGAAGGTGATGAACGACACCGTCGGGATCGACAGGTTGAACATCGCCTCGAACGCCGCGCGGCCGATCTGGCGACCGATCGAGGGCCGGAAGGTGCGCGCCGCGCCGCCGTCGAAGTGCTGGCGCACCGGCAGGCGGATGGAGGGGCTGCCGAACCACGTCTCGCCCTGCTGCATGGCCTCGCTGACCGGCGGCTTCGACTTGATGCCGATCAGCATGTCATCGGGCAGCTCGGCGCCGGGCGCCACCACGGCGCTGTTGCCGACGAACACGCGATCCCCGGTCTTCACCGGCTTCAGCGTCATCCAGCCACGGCGGATGTCTTCCTCGCCCAGCAGCACCTCGTCGGCGATGAAGCAGTTGTCGC
>DAIPYB010000314.1:0-4220 GCA_036782955.1 Pseudoxanthobacter sp.
CCTGCACCAGAAGCAGGGCGATGGCACTGTCCATTGGGTCTCCCCCCTGTCCGCAAGGCCGCGGGCGGGCAAATGATGATCTGCTTTTTCGGAGAATGGCCGGCCGGGCCGGACTTTGATGGAAGCCCGGCAATGGCTTTCCGGCCGGCGGGAGCAGTCAGGGCGGGCTCAGTTCACCAGCTTCCAGCCACCGTCCGTCACCTGCACCAGAACACGCGCGCGATCGTCGAGACCGATGTGGTTTTCAGGCGTCATGTTGTAGATGCCGTGGACGCCGATCAGGTTCTTCGTATTTTCCAGTCCGTCGCGCAGCGCCAGCCGGAAGGCTTCCGTGCCGGGCGGGGCGGCCTTCAGCGCGCCGGGCAGTGCATTGCGCACCAGAAGCCACGCATCCCACGCGGTTCCTGCCTGGGAGGAGCGGGTGCCGGGGCCGTTCGCCTTCTCGATTTCCTCGTCAAAGGCCATGGCGACGGGCTTTGAGGGGTGGCTGTCCGGCAACTGCTCGGCCACCAGAACCGGCCCGACCGGCAGCAGCGTGCCTTCCACGTCCTTGCCGCCCACGCGGATGAACTCGCGGCTGGCGACGCCGTGGGACTGGAAGATGAGGCCCTTGTAGCCGCGCTTGCGCAGCTCCACCTGCGGCAGGATGGCGGGCGTCGCCGAACCGCCGATGAACACGGCTTCCGGCCGGCCGGCCATGATCTTCAGCACCTGCGCGGTGACGGAGGTATCGAGGCGATTATATCGCTCCGCACCGGTAACGCGGATGCCCGCCTTCCCCGCCGCGGCGGTGAAATCCCGATAGAGCAGGTCGCCCCACGCATCGGCGAAGCCGATGAAGCCGACGGTCGTGATCTTGCGGGCCTGCATTTCTTCGACAATGCGGCCAACCATCAGGTCCGCATCCTGCACCGAGCGGAACACGAATTTCGCCTTGTCGGCCGGGGGCACATAGGGCGAAAGCCCGATCATCGGCACGTGGGCCTCGTCGGCCACAGGCACCACCGCCGCGATCAGGGCGTTGACGGTGGGACCGAGGATGACGTCGGCCTTCTCCTCGGTGATCAGCCTCCGGGCGGCGCGCACGGCCGCCGTCGGGTCGGTCGCATCGTCCAGCACCACCACGCGCACCGGCTCATCACCCACCTTCGGCGGGATGAGGTTGATGGCCCGGCGGATATCCACGCCCATCGCCGCGCCGGGGCCGGTCATGGAAATGATGACGCCGACGGTCACCTCGGCTGCCGCCGGCAGAACGCCGGTCGTGGCCATCACAGCGGCCGCGCCGAGCGCGAACGCCAGACGCTTCACCTTGCGGTGCAACATGAATCTTCCTCCCGAGTGTCATGAGGGCCCGCCGGTCCCGCCCGCTTTTTCCAATGCGGGTCTTTCGGCCGGCGGGCTTATGTTCGTGGTTTTCAGGCGGCCGCCCGCACCTCCGTCTCCGGCGTGCGGTAGCTCATGGCGGCCGCGAAGCGGACGACGCCCTTGTCGGCGTCCTGCGGCCCCATCGTGGCCCCGACAAAGCGGTCGGGCCGCAGGATCAGGACCGGATCGCGGCCGGCGCCGAACCACTCCTTCAGGCGGCCGTCGATATCGCCCACCACGGTCACGCCACGCCATTCCGCCTGCGACCAGGCCCGCTGGACTTCCGGCACCACGGCAATGATGCGGGCGCCGAGATGATCGAGGATGGCGCGCGCGTCCGTCCCCAGCCAGTAGAGCGGATCGAGCCCCCACGAGATGAGCGCGAAGCCGCTGCCGACGACATCGTCGAGCTTCTGCACCCGACCGTCGGCGGTACGCACGCGCGGCTGGATGAACATCCGGCCGACCGGGCTCACGTCGGTCCGCGCCTCGCCGGCCACAAGCGCACCGGCCTTGTAGCGCGGCATCGGCTTGAAACGCATTTCGAGGAAATAGCGCTTGACCGGCGGAATGCGGTTGAGAACGAGGGTCAGGGCATCGCGCGCGCCGGCCACGATCCGGTTGGTGGGCGAAAAGATGCGGCCAGCCGTCTGCGAAAGCTCGATCATGGCGCCGGCGTGGTCGCGCCGATCGCTCTCGTAGGTGTCGAGCAGGCGATCATCGGCAAGGCCGCGCACCACGAGCGCCAGTTTCCAGCCGATGTTGGCGGCGTCGCGCACGCCGCTGTTATAGCCCTGCCCCTGCCACACCGGCATGATGTGGGCGGCATCGCCCGCCAGCAGGACCCGTCCCTTGCGGAACTGCTTCGCCAGCCGCGCGTTGTGGGTGTAGATGCGGGCGCGGATCATGTCGATGCGGGCCGGATCCGGCAGCACCTTCTGCAGCATCCGGTGCAGCATGTCGGGCGGCAGCACGTCGCCTTCCGCCTCGCCGTCGAACAGCATGAACTCGAAACGGCGCACGCCGTGCGGCAGGGCGATGGAGACATAGGGGCGCGCCGGATCGCAATGCATGTAGGCATTGGGCGTGCCGAGCGGATCGTTGGCGATGTCGACCACGATCCAGCGGTTGGAATCGGTCTTGCCCTCGAAGGGAATGTCGAGCGCCTTGCGGACCGCGCTCTTGCCGCCGTCGGCGGCCACCATGTAGCGGCAGCGGATGGTGCGCGGGCCTGCGGCGGAGCGCACCGTCAGCGTCACGCCGGCATTGTCCTGGGTGAATTTCTCCAGCGTATGGCCAAGGCGCAGGTCGACCTGAGGATAGCGGTCGAGCCCGGCGGCAAGCTCGCGATCCACCAGAGGCTGGATGAAGGCATTGCGGCGCGGCCAGCCGAATTCGTCGGTTTTCGGCTCCAGCGAGGCAAAGCAGCGGCCGGAGGCGGTGACGAAGCGCATCCACTGGTTCGGTGTGGTGTGCGGCAGCACCTTGTCCACGAGGCCGATGGCCTGCATCACGCGCAGCGACTCGTCGTCCATGCCGACGCCACGGGGAAAATCGATCAGCTTGTCGAGCTGCTCCAGCACGACGACGCCGACGCCCTGTGCGCCGAGATAGTTGGCGATGATGAGGCCGACAGGCCCCGCGCCGACAATTACGACATCCGTGCTTTCATCGCTGGTGGTGGTGAGGCTCATGGTTCTCTCCTGCGCCCGGCCGCTTGCACCCGGCCTGACGCGACGTGACGAACTGACAAGGGGAAACGCGATGCCGGCGGCCCGGCAGGACAGCGGGCCGGAAGCCGGCAACAGACTGCCGCCGACCGTGCGGGGCAGCCGCGCGGACCGAAGAAGCAGGCAGTTTTCAGAAAGGCGGCAGACCCGCAGGCCCTGCGGGCAGCAGGCTCAGTGCACGGCAACCGGACCCGGAAGGGGCGCTGACGGGGAGACCGGCAAAGGCGGTCCGTGGCCGGAAACGGCGTTCATGTTCATCTCCCAGAAACATCTTGTTGTTTCCGGCTCCCTTGCGCTTCGTGTCGAAGGCGGTGCCGGTGATTTTGTTCTTTGCACGCTAGAACCGGCACAGGCAGGGTTCAATGCCGATATCGGCATTGTGCATCTGGTGCACATCCGGAACAATTCGCATCTCAGGCAGGCGGTGCAAGCGCCAGCAGATCCGCCACGAAGGCCGCCACAAGCACATTCGGTTCCGCCTCTCGCCGCCAGGCGACATAGTGGGCGGGCGCAAAGCTGAACAGGTCCGGCCGGATGGCCCTCAGCGTGCCGGCCGCCACATGGGCATCTGCCAGATGGCAGGGCAGGAAGCCGATGAACCGGCCGGACAACAACAGCATCAGCTGCGCCTCCATGTCCGCGACCAGAGCGCCTGCGCGCGGATGGCCGGCAAGCTGCAGATCGTCGAAATGGCGATAGCGGCGCACCGAGAACGCCGCTTCGGCAATGTGGCGCCGGGTGACGGCGGCCTCCGCCAGCGTGAACAGCGGGTGGCCCGCGCCGCAATAAAGCCCATGGGGTTCGTCGGCGAGAAAGCGCACCTCCAGCCCCGGCGTCTTGCGCGGCAGCGGGCCGATCACGACATCGCGCGCGCCGGCGGCAAGCTGCGCCTCCAGTTCCGCCGGCGTGCCAAGGGTCAGGTCCACCATCACATCGCGGTCAGGGGTGAGAAAACGCGCCAGAACATGCTGGACGCCGAGCCTGTCGCTGGTGACGGTGCCGTCCGAAACGCCGATCCGCAGGCGCCCGGAAAGGCCGCCGCGCGCGGCCGCGACGCGGCGGCTGAAATCGTCGAGATCGCCGAACAGCCGCGTCGCTGCCTCGTAGGTCGCCTGCCCCAGT
>DAIPYB010000315.1:0-4215 GCA_036782955.1 Pseudoxanthobacter sp.
TGGTGGCGGAGGCCGACGAATCCGACGGCACCTTCCTGAAGCTGCCGGCCGACGTTGCCGTCGTCACCAACATCGACCCTGAACATCTCGACCACTACGGCTCGTTCGAGAAGGTGCGCGCCGCCTTTGAGCAGTTCGTGGAAAACGTGCCGTTCTACGGCTTTGCCGTGATGTGCCTCGACCATCCCGAGGTGCAGAGCCTCGTGCGCGAGATCGAAGACCGCCGCATCATCACCTACGGCTTCAATCCGCAGGCGGACGTGCGCTGCTTCGACGTGGCCATGGGCGCGCGCGGCTCCACGCTCTCGGTCTCCATCCACGACCGCGCCACCGGGGCCGGCAAGCTGATCGAGAATCTCGCGCTGCCCGTGCTCGGCCGCCACAATGTTTCCAACGCCACGGCCGCCGTGGCGGTCGCCGATCGCCTCGGCATCGGCGCCGACGCGATCCGCAAGGGTCTGGCGGGGTTCGGGGGCGTCAAGCGCCGCTTCACCCACACCGGAAACTGGAACGGCGTGGATGTGTTTGACGACTACGGCCACCATCCGGTGGAAATCCGCGCCGTGCTGAAGGCCGCGCGCGAGGCCACCAAAGGCCGGGTGGTGGCGGTCGTTCAGCCGCACCGCTACAGCCGCCTGCAGAGCCTGTTCGCCGATTTCTGCACCTGCTTCAACGATGCCGAAACCGTCATCGTGGCTGATGTCTATGCCGCCGGCGAAGCCCCGATCGCGGGCGTGGACCGCGAAGCGCTGGTGCAGGGCCTCAAGACCGGCGGCCACCGCGATGTGGTCTCGCTCGCCCGGCGGGAGGATCTCGCCGCGCTCGTGCACGAGCGGGTGAAGCCGGGCGATATCGTGGTCTGCCTCGGTGCCGGCTCCATCACGCAGTGGGCCTACGCGCTGCCGAAGGAGCTGGTGGCGCTCGACCCGGTGCCCGCGCAATGAGCGCGGGAGAGGCGCTGAAGGCGGCCCTGGAGGCCGCCGCCACCCGTCCTCTGAGGGGCAGCCTCACGGCCGATGCGCCGATGGCCTCCTTCACATGGTTCCGCACCGGCGGCCCGGCGGATCTCCTGTTCCTGCCGGCCGACGCAGAAGACCTTGCCACCGGCCTTGCCGCCATTCCGACCGGCGTGCCGGTCACGGTGCTGGGGCTGGCCTCCAACACACTGGTGCGCGACGGCGGCATCGCGGGCGTGGTCATCCGCCTGACGGCCAGAGCCTTCGCGGCCATCGCCATCGACGGCACCGAGATCACCGCCGGGGCCGGGGCGGCCGACGTGCGGGTTGCGCGCGCGGCGGCGGAAGCCGGCCTCGGCGGGCTGTCGTTCCTGCGCGGCATTCCCGGTGCCATCGGCGGCGCGCTGCGCATGAATGCCGGCGCCTATGGCACGGAGACAGCCGACCGCTTCGTGCGCGCCGAGGCCGTGGACCGGCAGGGCCGCACCGTGCACCTCTCCCGCGACGACATGGGGTTCTCCTATCGCCGCACCGCCGTGCCGGACGATCTCATCTTCACGCAAGCCACCTTCGCCGGCACGCCGGGCGACAGCGCGCAGATTCTGGCCGAGATGGATGCCATCACCGCCTCGCGCGAGGCTACGCAGCCGGTCAAGAGCCGCACCGGCGGCTCCACGTTCAAGAATCCGCCCGACGAATCCGCCTGGAAGCTGATCGACCGCGCCGGCTGCCGCGGGCTGACCATCGGCGCCGCGCAGGTTTCCGAACTGCACTGCAATTTTCTCCTCAACACCGGCGGCGCCACCGCGGCCGATATCGAGCGCCTGGGCGAGACCGTCCGCGCCCGCGTGCTGGAGACGAGCGGCATCGACCTGCAATGGGAGATTCGCCGCATCGGACGCCTGCCGGAAGACGCCAGCCTTTCGCCGCAGCCGCGCCATCTGGGTTAACGAATCGTCAATTCGCCCGCCGTCGGGGCGGCCCGCCGCCCCTGCCCCGCCTCCGGCCGGCCATCCATACGCTGCGGTGTGGCCAAATAGTTACAATTTGAAGCAAATACAGCCTTCTCGCCGGCAATAATGCCGCCGCAAGGCTGTGGCAAAGCGAACACATCCGGCGGCATTTTTCACGGGAGCGGCCGCCGCGATCCTGCGAGGGAAGAAAGCCATGAGCCAAGCCAGACATGTCGCCGTCCTCATGGGCGGCTGGGTCAGCGAGCGGCCGGTGTCGCTCAATTCCGGCCGCGCCTGCGGCGCCGCTCTGGAAGAAGCGGGTTACCGCGTCTCCCTGATCGATGTCGGGCATGACGTTGCCGATGTTCTGGCGCGGGTGAAGCCGGACGTGGCCTTCAATGCACTGCACGGCCGCTTCGGCGAAGATGGCGCGATTCAGGGTGTTCTGGAGATTCTTGAGATTCCCTACACCCATTCCGGTGTTCTGGCCTCTGCGCTGGCGATGAACAAGGAAAAGGCCAAAGGTGTTTTTGCCGCTGCCGGCCTGCCTGTTGCAGAACATCGCATCGTGACGCGGGCAGAAGCCGCCCGCGAACATGCCTTGCCGCCGCCCTATGTTCTGAAGCCGATCTGCGAAGGCTCGTCGTTCGGCGTTCTGATCGTGCGCGAGGGGGCGAACAGCCCCCCGGACATTCTCTCCAGCCCCGACTGGACCTATGGCGAGGTGCTGATGGCCGAGCGCTATGTGTCGGGTCAGGAGCTGACTTGCGCGGTCATTAACGATTCACCCACCGGAATTATCGAGATCGTGCCGGTGGGCTACGCCTTCTATGACTATGATTCCAAATATCTCCCGGGCGCATCGCGTCACGAACTGCCTGCCCGGCTTAAACCGAAAATTTACCAAAATGTCCAAAAACTAACCCTCGAAGCGCATCGGGCCCTCGGGTGCCGCGGGGTTTCGAGGTCGGATTTCCGTTACGACGCGGAAAAGGACGACCTCGTGATCCTCGAGGTTAACACCCAGCCCGGAATGACAGGGACATCGCTGGTTCCGGAACTCGCAGCCCATCGGGGCATGAGCTTTCCCGAACTGGTCAGCTGGATGGTGGAGGACGCAAGTTGCGATCGGTGAGGCGACAGACCAGAGGGAGGGAGGCATGGGCTGAGGCGCCGGAAGCCGGCCTGCCGATCGGCCGGTCGCGCCGGGGGCTGCTTGCCCGCGCCATGGACGAGCTGGAGGCCGTTCCGCGCGGCACCGGCACGGCCGGCGCCATTACCTTCCTCGGTCTGACGCTGGTTTACGGCATCATCGCCGGCGGCCACAGCGCCGCCGTGATTGATGCCGCAACCGCCTCCTCCGGATTTGCCATCACCGCCGTGAAGATGAGCGGGCAGGCGGAGACATCCGACTCCGCCCTGCTCGCCGCCCTCGGCATCGATCCCGGCGTGTCGCTGGTGGCCTTCGACGTCGGCTCCGCCCGCGAGCGGGTGCGGGCGCTGCCGTGGATCGACACCGCTACCGTGCAGAAGCTCTATCCCAACACCCTCGCGGTGAAGGTGAGCGAGCGCACACCCTATGCCCTGTGGCTCAACGACCACCGCTTCTTCCTGATCGACGAGACCGGCCGCGTGATCGCCGAAGACGTCGACCCCACGGCCCACCGGCTGCCGCTCGTCGCCGGCAATGGTGCGCCGCAGCTTGCCCGCGAGGCCTTCGACATGGTCAACGCGGTGCCGGGCCTCGCCGGCAAGCTGCGTGGCCTCGTGCGCATCGGCGAACGGCGTTGGGACGTGGTGCTGAAGGACGGCGTGGTGCTGCGCCTGCCGGAGCAGAACCCGGTGGAAGCCCTGACCGACATCGCCCGCCTCGATGCCGAAAGCGGCCTGCTCTCGCGCGACATCGCCGTGGTCGACGTTCGCCTGCCGGACCGCGTGGTGGTGCGCCTGACCGGCAGCGGCATGGAAGCACGCACCGAACAACTGAAGAAGACCAAGGCAAAGCCCAAGGGAGCCGACACATGATCCGCACCGGCTCCGAATCCACCATGCGCCTGAGGCCCCTGCCGCAACGCCGTTCCTCGCTCGTCACGGTGCTGGACGTCGGCTCGACGAAGGTTGCCTGCCTGATCGCGCGGCTGAAGCCGCACACCGAGGGCGACATCCTTTCCGGCCGCACCCATGCCATCGAGGTGCTGGGCTACGGCTACCAGCGGGCACGCGGCATCAAGTCGGGCGTGGTGGTCGATCTGGACGCAGCCGAGCAGGCCGTCCGCCTCGCGGTGGATTCGGCCGAACGCATGGCC
>DAIPYB010000316.1:0-4187 GCA_036782955.1 Pseudoxanthobacter sp.
GTGAAGGCGGCCGCACCGTCGGCGCCGGCGTCGTCGCCAAGATCCTGAAGTGATTGCATGACGTGATCCCGCGGCGGGCGGCTCCGGTCGCTGCGCCGCGGGATTGCTCCAAGATCAGGAAGCCGGCCTCTTCACCCGAAGAGGCCGGTTTTTTGTTTGGTCTGCTCCGGTATCGCCGGCAGGCCGCCCGCCAATAAAAAAGGCGCCCGGGAGGGCGCCTGCCGCGATGGCCGGGTGGGGGAGGGCGTCAGGCGATGGTGATCTCTTCCGGGATGCGACCGGACTTGTAGAGGATCTCCGTGTGGGCGTTGTCGAGCCCCTTCGTCATGTCGCCGCGCATGACCAGCGCCATGACGCCGGCCTTGGTGTTGGCCAGCCGTTCGGCGCCGGCGCGGGCCGCGCGCTCGGAAATGCAGCGGATCGGCGCATCGATGAGAAGCCGGCCACGGGTGCTCTCGCTGAAGGCCTGAATCAAGTAAAGGGTCTGCTCGCCCATCGGAACACCTGCGTCACACCTGTCCGGGCAACAATGCCCGGTACTCCCGGGGCAGGCATCGGGCGATTCTTGTGCCGTCTGCCGCCTGACAGTGTTTTTAGCAGCCGGCCCGTTACGGAAGTCTCTCCGAGACACAAAGAAATGCGCCAAAACAGCCCGCACAATGCGTGCGGCCTGCGAAAAAATGCCGGCAGCGGCCATGACGGCAGGGCCAAGACGCGCCGCGCGGGGTGGCCGGGCTGGTCTGGCACTGGAATCGGCGGCCGGCCTCGCATAACGTGCGGCGCAACGCCCGGCGGTGGAATCGTCCGCCGGGCAATGAAATCGCCTTGTTGCCGCTCCGGCGGAAAAGGGGCTCAGGCGGAAGACGACCGGCCATGACAAAGAACGACAAGCTCATCGCCCGCGCGCGAACCCTGCTGCAGCACATCGCCGCCGAACTGCAGGCCGATCTCTACGTGCGCCTGTGGAACGGCGAGGCGGTTCCCCTCGGCCCGGAGGCCCGCGAGGATGTCGGCTTCGCCATCCGCTCACCGCTGGCGATCAGCCGGCTTCTGAAGGCGCCGAAGCTGACGACGCTGGTGGAACTGATGGCCACCGGCGACATCGACATCGAAGGTGGCACCCTGCTGGACGTTGCCGCCCGCCGCGGGCGGGCCGACTCGCGCGGCTGGGTAAAGAAGCTCAGCAAGTGGACGCTGGCCCGCACGCTGCTGCCGTTCCTGCTGCTGTCGTCGAAAGACAAGTCGCTGGCCGCCGCGACCTTCGCCTATACCGGCGATCAGGCCGCGCGCGACGATCAGGGCCGGGACAACAAGGCGCTGGTGCAGTTCCATTACGATCTGTCGAACGAGTTCTACGGCCTCTTCCTCGATCCGGAGATGCAATATTCCTGTGCCTATTTCCCGACATGGGATGCCGGCATCGAGGAGGCCCAGAAGGCCAAGCTCGACATGATCTGCCGGAAGCTGCGCTTGCAGCCGGGCGAGAAATTTCTCGATATCGGCTGCGGCTGGGGCGGTCTTGTCTGCCACGCGGCGCAGCACTATGGCGTCGAGGCTTATGGCGTGACGCTGTCGCAGGCCCAGCTCGATTTCGTGAAGGACAAGATCGTCCGTCTCGGTCTCGAGGGCCGAATCCATGTGGAGTTGAAGGACTACCGCGAGATCGAGGGGACGTTCGACAAGATTGCCTCGATCGGCATGTTTGAGCACGTCGGCCTCGATAACCAGACGGCTTATTTCGGCAAGCTGCGCGGCCTGCTGCGGCCGCGCGGCCTTCTGCTCAACCATGCCATCACCCGGCCGGCGAAGAAGACGGACGAGGCGTTCCGCAAGAAGCGGCCGGAATATGCCGCCATCATCAATTATATCTTCCCCGGCGCCGAACTGGACCACATCGGCCATTCCGTGTCTTCCATCGAGCGGCACGGATTTGAAATCCACGATGTGGAGGCATGGCGCGAGCATTATGCCCGCACCACGCGGCTGTGGTGCGAGCGGCTCTATGCCAACCGCGAGCAGGCGATTGCCCATGTGGGCGAGGCGAAAACGCGGCTGTGGCTGCTTTATCTCGCCGGTGTGTCGCTGGGGTTCGAGCGCGGCACCATCGGCATCTTCCAGACCCTCGGTTCACGCCGTGCCAAGGGTGCTTCCGGCCTGCCGCCGACCCGCGCCGATCTCTATCGCTGAGCGGCTCGCCGGCGCGCAGAGTTTCATGCGTGTCGGCTGTCGCCGATGATGAACGGCCCCGCGGCACGCACCCGGAATCCGCCGCTGTCTTTTTGCCGACGACAAAACACCTCCGCCGGGGAAACATCCCCGGCGCGGTTCCCGATGATGAACACCAGCCGGCGGCCGGCATCTCAGCCGCCCGCAGGGTCAGCCTCGCCCTCGTGAGCGGGGTCCGTCAACATGCCCGCGCCCGGCGTGGCCCATTCGTTGATAAGATCGGGTCGTGCATGGGGGCCGGCAGCCGGCATGCGCGGGGCGGCAAGCAGGCCCGCGGGCACTTCGGCAGGGACGGGGGTGGCAACGGGTTCTTTCGGCGCAATCATGGCTTTACTCCCGGTTTCGAGTTAACCGAGGTCGGGGCAGCTGCCCCCGGCCTTGTCCTTCAGAACGCATGCATGCGAGGGCAAGGGTCGCGCCGATCCACAAGACTGACGACGTGACAAGATGTCGCGCGGTTTTGTACGTAGCCGCTCAGTGACCGCCGGCCCTCAGCCGGGTGTCCGCTGCGGGGGCCGGGTGGGCGGTGCTGACAGGCGAGGCGCAATCCTGCGCGGTCAGGATATCCACCGTGGCATCAATCGGGCGATATTCATACACGGCCCGGCACAGCAGCGCGATCGCCGCCGCCACGTCGCCGTCGTTGGCGGCACCCCGCAGGGCAGCCAGCAACTGCGCCAGTTCGGCCGAGGCCATGCCGCTCTCGCGGCTGCGCATGATCTTCGGGTGCTGTGTCTGCATCGGGTTGTCGCCGATCAGCAGTTCCTCATAAAGCTTCTCGCCCGGCCGGAGGCCGCTGTAGACGATCTCGATATCGCCGTCGGGGCTCTCGCTGTTGCGCACGCGCAGGCCGTGCAGCGAGATCATGCGCCGGGCCAGATCGTCGATGCGCACGGGATCGCCCATGTCGAGCAGGAACACCTCGCCGCCGGCGGCCATGGCGCCGGCCTGAATGACGAGCTGTGCCGCCTCCGGGATGGTCATGAAATAGCGGGTGACATCGGGATGGGTCACCGTCACCGGGCCGCCGCGCTTGATCTGGCGCTGGAACAGCGGAATGACGGAGCCCGACGAGCCGAGCACGTTGCCGAAGCGCACCATGGAAAACACGGTGTGGGACGAGCGGGTCTGGGCATCCTGGCAGATAAGCTCCGCCCAGCGCTTGCTGGCACCCATCACGTTGGTCGGGCGCACGGCCTTGTCGGTGGAAATCAGGATGAAGCGTTCCACCCGGTGCCGCAGCGCTTCCTCCACCGCCGTCGCGGTGCCGAGTACGTTGTTCACCAGTCCTTCAAGCACGTTCAGCTCGACCAGCGGAACATGCTTGTAGGCGGCGGCGTGATAAACCGTCTCGATGCCGAAGGCCTGCATCACGGCGCCGAGGCGGGCGCTGTCGCAGACGCTGCCGAGAACCGGGTGGATGACGGGGACGGTCACGGCCTCGCCCGGGGTGCTGTTGCGCGCGCGGGCGGCGGCGGCCATGTCGCGCAGCTCTTCGTCGATGGTGTAGAGCGCGAATTCGTTGATCTCGTAGAGCACGATGAGACGCGGCCCGAGGGCGAAGATCTGGCGGCACAGCTCGGAGCCGATGGAGCCGCCGGCCCCGGTCACCAGCACGGCCTTGCCGCGCGTCGCGGGCACCAGCAGGTCGCTCTTGGGGTCGACCTTCTCGCGTTCGAGCAGGTCTTCCGGGGTGATCTGGCGCAGGGCGTCGATGCGGGCAAGGCCGGCCACCAGTTCCGGCGCGGACGGCACGGTCTGTACGATGACACCGAGCCCGGAAAGCCGCGTCAGCAGCTCCCGCCGCCGGCGCAGCGGCAGCGACGGGATGGCCAGCAGAATGCGCTTGACCCCGTGGTGGGCCACCAGCTCCGGCAGGTCGCGGGCGGGATAGACCCGGCGGCCGACGATCTGCGTGCCCTGCAGCGCCTTGTCGTCGTCGATGAAGGCGACCACGGAAT
>DAIPYB010000317.1:0-4181 GCA_036782955.1 Pseudoxanthobacter sp.
GCGGCTTCGTGCGCGAGGGCTATTCGGCCGAACTCGACGATGCGCGGGCGCTGCGTGACGAAAGCCGGCAGGTGATTGCCCGCCTGCAGGCGGAGTATGCGACGGAAACCGGCGTCCGGGCGCTGAAGATCCGCCATAACGCGGTGCTCGGCTGGTATATCGAGGTCGGGCAGGCCCACGGCGAGAAGATGCTGGCGGAAGATGCGGGCACGCGCCGCTTCATCCACCGCCAGACCATGGCGGGGGCCTTCCGCTTCACCACCGCGGAACTGGCCGATCTGGAAACCCGCATCGCCTCGGCGGCCGACCGGGCGCTGTCGCAGGAACTGGCGATCTTCGCCGATCTCTCCGGCCGCATCCTGGCGGCTTCGGAGGCCCTGAAGGCGGCGGCCGGCGCGCTTGCGGCGCTCGATGTCGCGGCCGCGCTGGCCGATCTGGCCGCACGCGAACGCTATAGCCGGCCGAAGGTCGATCCGTCGCTGGCGTTCTCGGTCACCGGCGGCCGGCACCCCGTGGTGGAGGCCGCGCTGAAAGCGGCCGGCGGCGAGGCCTTCGTCGCCAACGATTGCGAGCTGGGGCCGGAGCGGGGCGAGAAGAACGGCCGGCTGACCATCGTCACCGGGCCCAACATGGGCGGTAAATCCACCTACCTGCGCCAGAACGCGCTCATCGCCATCATGGCGCAGGCCGGCGCATTCGTGCCGGCTGAGGCGGCCCACATCGGTGTGATCGACCGGCTGTTCAGCCGGGTCGGCGCAGCCGACGACCTTGCCCGCGGGCGCTCCACCTTCATGGTGGAAATGGTGGAAACGGCGGCGATCCTCAATCAGGCCAGCGAGCGCAGTCTCGTCGTGCTCGACGAGATCGGGCGCGGCACCGCCACCTATGACGGCCTCTCGATTGCGTGGGGCGCCATCGAGCACCTGCACGACGTCAACCGCTGCCGCACGCTGTTCGCGACCCATTATCACGAACTGACGGCGCTGTCGGAGCGGCTGGGCCGGGTCCACAACGCCACGCTGAAGGTGAAGGAGTGGAAGGGCGAGGTGGTGTTCCTGCACCAGATCGTGCCCGGCGCGGCCGACCGGTCCTACGGCATTCAGGTGGCCCGGCTGGCCGGCCTGCCGGAGGCGGTGATCCGCCGGGCAAAGGCGGTGCTGACCCGGCTGGAAGCCGCTGACCGCGCCAGCCCGCGCCCGGCGATGATCGACGACCTGCCGCTGTTCCGCGCCGCTCCTGCGCCGGCGGAAGCCGCACACGCGCCGCCGGACCCTGTACTGGCGATGCTCGATGGGATCAATCCTGATGATCTCACGCCCCGCGACGCGCTCGATATACTGTACAGACTGAAACAATCCCGCTCCGGCAGCGGCGGGTGAGGGGGTCTTTATTTCTGTTCTTTTCTCTGTCGTGGGCGACGCATCCGGCGAATTGCCGGGAACAACCCGATGTGCGACACTGAACAGGGGTGCATGACAGGGAAAGCGCAATGGCGGGAAAGCACGGCAGTGCTGTGCCTGACGAATTCGACGCCCATCTGGGCGTGATATCCGGCATCATCGCGCGTGCCGGCGCGCCGGTGGCCGACCCGCTCGAATGGCCGGCCTTGTGGGGGCTGACGGCCGGCCAGATCGCGCGCTGGCATGGCCGGACGGAGCCGGTGGCCGTGCCCGACGAGGACATCTCCGGCATATGCCTGCCGGCGGCGGAAATGTCCGCCCTGCTGCGCGTCGCCTACTGGTGCCCGATCATGGGCGACCGGCTGCCGGCCGGCGTCGATCTGTGCCTGCTGGATTGTGCCGTGGCGCTCTCCGTGGAGGCAGCGGTCGGCCTGCTGCAGCATGCGCTCGGGCAGGAGGCCTGCGGGCTCATGAACCGCCGGACCCTGCAGGCGGTGGAGCGGGAGGAGGCGGCTTTTCTGGTGCGCGACATCAGCCGCGCCCGCCTTGCCGAAAGCCGGCGGCATGCCCACCTGCCCGGCGACAGCCCGCAGGCGCCCGCCCGCATTGCCGCCATCGAGGATCATGCCCTGATGCTGGCGACCGGCATTGCCCACAGGGCGGCCGGCTTGACGCGCGGCGCTTCCATCCAGCAACATCCCGCAGCCAATTTCGGCCTGACTTTAGCGCCGGATGCCGTGCCGGCCCGCAGCGTCCGGTAGGCGCGCGCCGGGGCGCCAAGAAAAAGAAAGACATCAAGATGCGGCTGGTAGTGATGGGTGCGTCGGGTCGCATGGGACGGGCGGTCGTGGCGGCGATCCGGGCAACGCCGGATGCGGAACTGGTGGCTGCGCTGGACCGGCCCGGCTCGGTGGCGATCGGCGAGGACGCCGGCCTCCTGGCCGGGTCGGGCCGGCTGGGCGTCGCCATTTCCGATGACATGCTGACCGCCTTTGCCGGCGCCGACGGCGTGATCGACTTCACCACCCCGGAAAGCACCGTCGCGGCGGCGGAAATCGCCGCGCAGGCGCGCATCGTCCACGTCATCGGCACCACGGGCCTGAAGCCCGCCGACGAGGCCGCCATTGCCGCCGCCGCCCGCCACGCGGTGATCGTGAAGTCGGGCAACATGAGCCTCGGGGTCAACCTGCTGACGGCGCTGGTGCGCAAGGCCGCCCGCGCGCTCGACATCGGCTACGACATCGAGGTTCTGGAAATGCACCACCGCCACAAGGTGGATGCGCCCTCCGGCACCGCGCTGATGCTGGGCCGGGCGGCGGCGGAAGGCCGCCGGCAGGAACTGGAAGCGGTGAGCGTGCGGGTGCGCGACGGCATCACCGGCCCGCGCCCGGAAGGGGCCATCGGCTTTGCCACGCTGCGCGGCGGCTCCGTGGTGGGCGACCACAGCGTCATCCTGGCCGGCGAGGGCGAGCGGGTGGAACTGACCCACCGTGCCGAGAGCCGCGAGATCTTCGCCCGCGGCGCGCTGAAGGCGGCTTTGTGGGGCAAGGGCCGCCGGCCGGGGCTCTATTCCATGGCCGATGTGCTGGGGCTGGCGGACTGAACCGCCGCCGCAGAGAAAATCCGCCGCATGCCCGGCGTGCGCGTGCCGGCTTCTGTTGCGCGCCGGTTTGGCTTAAAGCTTCTGAAAACTAAGGCCGTCTCGCCGAAGCCGGCGAGACGGTCGCTCCGCGTTATCGTTTAGGGACGTCGATCATGGATCATCTCCTTGTGCTGGTGCGTCACGGCCAGAGTGAATGGAACCTCAAGAACCTGTTCACCGGCTGGAAGGACCCGGACCTGACCGAGCAGGGCGTGACCGAGGCTCATGCCGCAGGCAAGGCGCTGAAGGGGATGGGGCTGCACTTCGATGTCGCCTACACCTCCGCCCTGACCCGCGCGCAGCACACCTGCCGCATCATCCTCGGCGAAGTCGGCCAGCCCGAACTGCCGGTGATCGAGGATCAGGCGCTCAACGAGCGGGACTATGGCGACCTGACCGGCCTGAACAAGGACGACGCCCGCGCGCGGTTCGGCGAGGAACAGGTGCATGTCTGGCGCCGTTCGTTCGACGTGCCGCCGCCGGGCGGCGAGAGCCTGAAGGACACGGCCGAGCGCGTGCTGCCCTATTTCGAGGCGCACATCCTGCCGCGCGTGAAGCGCGGCGAGCGCGTTCTGGTGGCCGCCCACGGCAATTCGCTGCGTGCGCTCATCATGTCGCTGGAGAGCCTGACCCCGGAACAGATCCTTGCCCGCGAACTCGGCACCGGCGTGCCGATCGTCTACCGGCTCAATGCCGAGGGTGAAATCGTCAGCAAAGCGGATCTGGCGGCTTGACCGGCGCGGCGCGCAGGGGATCGCCGCAGGCGGGCGCATCTTCCGGCGGGCGGGCATTTGCCCCGCCGCAGCCGGAAGATGAGGAAATGCCGGATGCGGAAGCGTCCGGCGAGGCCGGCGACGAACCCACTGAAGACGTGCCGCGACGCCGGCCCCGCGACCGGGCGCCGGAAACAGACAACGAGCCTGGCGGCGGCGCCTTCCGCGCCGTCGAGGTGATGAATCCCTCGTTCGATGTTGTTCTGCTCGATGCCGCCGAGGCGGCCGGGCGGCTGCGCGAGCTTTGCGGGGTTCTGGCCGACTGCGTCAATGGCGGCGCATCGGTCAATTTCATGCTGCCGTTCGATGAATGGAGCGCGGTGCCGTTCTGGATCCGCGTCATCGACGAGGTGGCGCGCGGCGACC
>DAIPYB010000318.1:0-4168 GCA_036782955.1 Pseudoxanthobacter sp.
GCCGCAAGGTCGCGCTGGTGCACGACACGCCGTGGGTGACGCGCGACCGGCGCGAGGGCACCGGGCATCTGGGCGACCTGACCTTCACGGTGGTCGATACCGCCGGCCTCGAGGAAGCCGACGAGGAAAGCCTCGAAGGCCGCATGCGCGCGCAGACCGAGGCGGCCATCGGGCAGGCCGACATCGTTCTTTTCGTCATCGACGGCCGTATCGGCCTGACCCCCATCGACGAGCATTTCGGCGCGCTGTTGCGGCGCACCAGCCGGCCGGTGGTGCTGGTGGTGAACAAGGCGGAAGGCAAGGCCGGCTTCGACGGCCTGATGGAAGCCTACGGCATGGGCCTTGGCGAGCCGGTGGCGATTTCGGCCGAGCACAACGAGGGTTTCGCCGATCTCTATGCCGCCATCGTCGGGCATTTTCCCGATCCCGATCTTGAGGAAGAAGAGATCGAGGCGGTTGCCACCGACACCGAGGAAGGCGAGGAAGAAGGGCTGCTCGCCAAGCCGCTGAAGCTGGCGGTGGTCGGCCGCCCCAACGCAGGCAAGTCGACGCTGATCAACCGCTACCTGGGCGAGGAGCGGCTGCTGACCGGGCCTGAAGCCGGCATCACGCGCGATTCCATCACCGTGCCGTGGGAGTGGCGGGGCCGCCGCGTCGATTTCGTCGATACCGCCGGCCTGCGCCGCAAGGCCCGCGTGGAAGGCAAGCTGGAACGCCTTTCGGTGGGCGAGACGCTGCGCTCCATCCGCTTCGCCGAAGTGGTGCTGCTGACGCTCGATGCCACCGTTCCCTTCGAGAAGCAGGATCTGCAGATCGCCGATCTCGTCGTGCGCGAGGGGCGGGCCATCATCGTGGCGCTCAACAAGTGGGATCTCGTGGAAGACCGCAACGTGGCGCTGAAGGCGGCCCGCGAGCAGGTGGACCGGCTGCTGCCGCAGATTCGCGGCGTTGAACTGGTGCCGGTGTCCGGCTTCACGGGAGAGGGCATCGACCGGCTGATGCAGGCCGCCTTCAAGGCGCGCGAGGTGTGGAGCGAGCGCATTTCCACCGGCCGCCTCAACCGCTGGCTGGGCGCGGTGCTGGAGCATCATCCGCCGCCAGCCGTTTCCGGCCGCCGCATCAAGATGCGCTACATGACGCAGGCGAAATCCCGCCCGCCGCATTTCGTGGTGTTCTGCTCGCGCCCCGAGGCACTGCCGGATTCCTACACCCGCTATCTCGTCAACGGCATCCGCGAGACCTTCGATCTGCGCGGCTGCCCGGTGCGGCTGACGCTGCGCAAGGGCGACAACCCCTTTGCCGACAAGGATGGCAAGAAGGGGTGACGGGACGGAAGGTCGCCCGCCGAGGGTGGACATGAGACAAGGCCGGGCGCCCGCGGGGCACCCGGCCTTCTTGTTTGTCAGGACTTCAGAAACGAGACGATGGCCGCCAGAATCTCGGCGTGTGCCTTCGCGCGGTCCGTGCCCGGCGGATCGGTGCAGACCGGATCGTCCTGCTCCTGCGCCAGAAGGGCGGCGCCTGCCGGCTTGCAGACCGCCAGAAAGGTGAAGTGGTGGCCCGGCGCCACCACGACATAGCGGGCGTCGGGCAGGCGCGCCGGCAGGTTGCTGCCGGCTGCAGACAGATCGGTGGCCATCCAGCGTTCCGCCCCGCCGAGATTGATCAGCAGCACGGGTTTCGTCACTTTTGACAGGGTTTCATTCGTCAGGACGCGGGAGAAACCGGGTTCCACCGCGACGAAGCGCGAGATGCGGCCGTCGGGCATGCCGGGCCGGGTGAAGCCGGCCGGGAGGGCCGCGAAATCGACGCCGCCCCTGACGAAGAAGGTGCAGTCGCCGGCTTGCTTTCCGATGCCGGCGCAATAGGCGCGGTAGCCGTCGCCGGAAATTCCGGCCCCGGCCAGATTGAGCACGGTGGAGCCGCCGAGCGAGAAGCCGAGCTCGGCGATGCGGCCGGTGTCGATGTGGGACGCGAAGGCGGGATCGGCCAGCAGCCGGTCGAGGGCGGCGGTGAGGTCGGCGGCGCGCTCGTCCAGCAACAGCGAGCGGCGGGGCGAGGAATCGCCGGACGTGCTGCCCGGGTGGTTGACGGCGAGCACCATGAACCCCTGCCGCGCGAGCCCGGCGGAGAGCCAGCCGAGACCATCCATGTTGCCGCCGGAGCCGTGGGAGATGACGACCAGCGGAAAGCGCCCCTGTGCGACACCCGCCCCGACCAGTGCCGGCGTGCCGGTGAAAACGGCATTGTCGCCGATGAGGCCGCGATAGGTGCGCGTGCCGGCGGGATACCACACGGACGCCGCCAGAAGCTCCGTGCGATGCGGCGCCCGGACGGTGAAGCGGTCATAGCCCGGCAGGTCGCCGCCGGCCGTGCCTTCCGCCCGCGCGGCGACGGTGGCCACCAGAGCGAGGAGCGCCGCGCCGAGCAGGCATCTGGCGAGGCGGAGCAGCCGGGCGGGCCGGAGGCGGAGACGGGGAATGGGGAGAGGAAGGGGCATGTCGGGTTCACCGGTTCCATGGCGGGGGGATGGGAATGCGGCGAGAAAGCGCGATCCGGCCGGATTCCGCGTCCTGAAACCGGTTTCAGGTCGTCCGGGATGCGGTTTTGGGTCATCAGGAAGACGATCGAGGTGTGGGGGCGCGGTGCGCCCCTGCGGGGAACCGCCATGCTGATGCTGCCGATTTCGATGGTGACGGCCCTGTTTCTGGGCCTTCTTGCCGTGGAGGCCCGGCTGAGGCGCCGGCCGTGGCTTTATTCGGCGCTGCTGGCGGTGTGTGCTTTGCAGAGCGTGATCGTGTCCTATCCGATCGGCCCGCTGCATCTTCTGCAGCCGGTGACGGCGACCTTCGTGCCGCCGCTGGCGTGGATTACCTTTCAGTCCACCGCGATCCGGCCGCTGAGTCTGCCGCGCGATCTCGTCCATCTCGCGGCTCCGGCGTTCACGGCGTTCTGCGTGGCGTTCGCCCCGGCGGTGCTGGATGTGGTGGTGCCCGGAGCCTTTCTGGCCTATGGCGGCGCCATTCTGGTGTTGTTGCTGCGCGGCGGTTCCGATGCCTTGCCGCTGATGCGCCTTGAAGCAGGCGAGCGGCCGGATTTCATCTGGCGGGCCATCGCGGCCGCCCTGATCCTGTCTGCCGCCAGCGACTGGCTGATCGCGGTGGTGGCCTATGCCGGCGCGTTGTGGCTGAAGCCATGGATCTTCAGCCTGTCGTCATCGCTCGCCCTGATCTGCTTCGGCTTCCTGATGCTGTCGCAGAGTCTGGTCGGCGATGCCGCGCCGGATGCCGGCCCCGGCGCCGCTGCCGACGAACCGGACGAGAGCGCCGGCGATGCGGCACTGATGGAGGCGCTGCGCGGGCTGATGGAAACGGAAACGCTCTATCTCGATCCCGACCTGACGCTTGCCCGCCTCGCGCGCCGGCTGCGGGTGCCCGCGAAGGCGCTGTCGGCAACCATCAACCGGGCGAGCGGCGGGAATGTGTCGCGCTTCGTCAACGATTATCGCGTGCGCCACGCCTGCGCACGCCTTGCGGCCGGCGCCAGCGTGACGGCGGCTATGCTGGAAAGCGGCTTCAACACCAAATCCAACTTCAACCGCGAGTTCCTGCGCGTTGCCGGCCGGCCGCCCTCCGCATGGCTGGCGGAAAGGCAGGGGCAGCCGCAATAGAGCCGATCGGTCAGCGACCGCGCAGGCGGTCGAGCATCAGGTGCCACGCCATGCTGGCCTCGGCGCCGATGCGCCAGAACGGCTGGAACGGCATCGGCTCCAGCCGCTGGCGCACCGGCAGATCCACCTGTGCCCTGCCGCCGGAAACGATGCGGGCGGCAATGATGCCGCCGGCCACGGTGGCCATGGCGATGCCGCGGCCGTTATAGCCCAGCATCAGGTGCACGCCCGGTTCCGGGGCGGTGAGGTGGGGAAAGTGATCCTGCGTTATCGCCACCTGCCCGTGCCATGCCCACGGCCACGCCACGCCGCGAAGCCGGGGCCACAGCTTTTCGGCATAATCGATCAGGTGGCGATAGTCCTGCGGCCCGCGGGCATCGCGCTGCGGGCCGCGCCCGCCCACCAGCAGGCGGCCGGCATCGTCGAGGCGGTAATAGACGACATCCCATGCGGCTTCATAGAGCGCCGAGCCGCAGGGCATGATGGTGTCGCGGATGG
>DAIPYB010000319.1:0-4155 GCA_036782955.1 Pseudoxanthobacter sp.
CCATGGTGCCGACCGAGGGGCGGGCCGTGTCCAACATCGTGATGATGGGCATGGGTGAGCCGCTCTACAATTTCGACAACGTCAAGGCGGCGCTGACCGTGGTAGCCGATGGCGAGGGCGTGGCCCTCTCGCGCCGGCGTATCACGCTGTCCACCTCCGGCGTGGTACCGATGATCGCGCGCACCGGCGCGGAGATCGGCGTCATGCTGGCGATCTCGCTGCATGCAGTGCGCAACGAACTGCGCGACGAACTGGTGCCGCTGAACCGGAAATATCCCATCGCCGAACTGCTGCAGGCGTGCCGCGACTATCCGGGCCTGTCGAATGCGCGCCGCATCACCTTCGAATATGTGATGCTGAAGGGCATCAACGACAGCCCGGCCGACGCAAAGGAACTGGTTCGGCTTCTGCGCGGCATTCCGGCCAAGATCAACCTGATCCCGTTCAACCCATGGCCGGGTTCGCCCTATGAATGCTCGGAGTGGGAAACCATCGAGGCATTCGCCGAGATCGTGAACCGGGCGGGCTATGCCTCGCCGATCCGCACCCCGCGCGGGCGCGATATTCTGGCGGCCTGCGGGCAGCTCAAGTCGGAGACCCAGCGCATGCGCGCACGCGAACGCATAGCACTGGCGGCCATGGCCGCCGGCACGGGCGAATAAGTCCCGGTCCGGAAAGGCAGGCGATGCAGACGCCGGAAGCAGACCCGCCCATCACGCCCGCCAGCGCCGGGAAGACCGGCGCCACGGCGGACGGGGTCCACGATGCGGCGACGCAGCCGCCCGCGGCGGTGCCGGGGCCCGGTCTCCCGGGGCCTAATCTGCCGGGACTCGGGCTCGATGCGCTGTTCCGGCCGTTCTGGCGCTTCATCCGCATCATTGTCGGCTATGTCGCAGCGGTGATCGTTGCCAGCATCGTTCTCGTGGCCAGCCTTCAGGCGGCCTCTGGCGGGCTGTTCGGAGAGCCGTTCACGGTGGCCGGCGATTTCGGCTTCTGGGCAACGGTATTCATCTTCACCCCGTTCGTCGGCAGCTTCGCCTTTCTGCCGGCGCTGGGGGTCATTGCGGTGGGCGAGGTCTTCCGCCTGCGTTCCGTGTATTATTGGGGGATCGCGGGCGGCGCGATCGGCTTTCTGGCCGACCTCTCCGGGCTGGCGCAGCACCTGCCCGGCGGACCGGCGCTACAGGCCACGCTCGGCCGCCCCGCCATCATCGCCGCCGGCTTCGTGCCGCCGGGGCTCGACCAGAACTCCGCCGCCCTCTATGCCGCCGGTCTTGCCGGCGGACTGACCTACTGGCTTCTTGCCGGGCGTGGCTGATCGCCCGTTCACGCCTCAGTAGCCGCGCGCCACATCCACGAGGTGCTCAAGGCCGTCCCCGGCCTCGAAGCGGGCAATCTGGCGGGCGACAAGGCGGCTGATCGTTTCCGCATCGCTGTCGGCCGCGTTGTGCGGGGTAATCGTCACCCTGGGATGATCCCACAGCGCGCTTGCGGCCGGCAGCGGCTCGGTCTCGAACACGTCCAGCGTCGCCGCAGCGAGCCGGCCGTCATCGAGCGCCGACAGAATGTCGGTCTCCACCTGCAGCCCGCCACGACCGGCATTGATGAGCACGGGGCCGGCGAGGACACCATCGCGGGCGAGACCGCCTATCAGGCGCGCATCGATCAGCCCGCGCGTTTCCGGCGTCAGTGGCAGCAGGCAGACCAGAATGTCGGTGCGGGCCAGAAAGGCCTCCAGACCCGATACACCGCTGAACGTCTCGATACCTTCAAGCGTGCGCGGCGTGCGGCTCCAGCCCGCGACACGGAAACCGAGGCGGGCCAGCACGGCGCAGGCATCGCGCCCCAGTTCGCCCAGCCCCATCACGCCCACGCGCACGGCGGATGCCGCCGGCTGGTCGGCCTGCAGCCAGCGGTGCGCGGCCTGCTGGGCGAGATGGCGGCGGAAGCCACGATGATGGGCCAGCACCTGCAGCGCCACCCATTCGGTCATGCGCATGGTCAGGTCCGGGTCCACCACGCGGGCGATGGGGCAGGCCGGCAGGTGCGGATCGGTCATCACCTTGTCCACGCCGGCCCCCAGCACGAACACCGCCCGCAGGTTCGCCAAAGGCCGAAACAGCCCGTGGGGCTGCTTCCAGACCAGCGCATAATCGACCTTGGCGGGGTCATAGGCATCGCGGCCCTCGACGGCGACGGACCGGTCCGGCAGATGACGCGCGAGAGCCGCGATCCAGTTGTCCGTTTCGAAGCCGTTCGCAGAAAAAAGGATCGTCATCGCGCGCCGCCAGACAGGAGAGGCCAGAAAAGGGAGAGCACGGACGCTAACGGCATGCCGCCGCGCCCGCAACCCTGCTTTCCCCTTGCGTCAGCTTCTCCAGCGCAGCGTCATCGGCTTGAGCGGGTTGGCGAAATCGCGGCCGGCCTGCTGCGCCTCCAGCCATTCGTCCTTCACCCGCATCCACCAGCGCGCCTGCGTATCGGCATCGTTGATCAGCATCAGGCGCGGCCGGGCCTTCACCAGCCCTTCGCGCTGGCGCACCACCACGACGCGGTCCTGATCGAGAAACACCGTCATCAGATGCTCGATCAGCGGCCGGGCCAGCCGGGCCCAGCCCATCGAAATCCAGAAAAACTGCCAGACCTCGGTGTTCTCCTCGTCGACCGGGGTGATCGCCGTCAGCCCGACCACGGCATGTCGGTCACCGCGAATCTCCTCCACCCGCAGTCCCGGAAGCCGGTAGCTGATCTCGGTCGTGACATTGGTGCCAAGCAGCTTGTAGGCAATGTTCTGCGGCGGCAACGGATGGCGCACCATGCGCCAGCCGAGTTCGGACGGCTCGAACGCCTTCTCCTTCGGCCGCAGGCGGCTCGGGTCTTTCTTGAACCACCACGAGGTATGCACGAAGGCGGCGTGGGTCGGGTCCATCAGCCCGAAGGCGGCATGGTCGGTGGAGCACGGAAAGGGCAGCATGATGCCGGCGCCGGGCACGGCGCTATCGGCAAAGACCGGCATTGCGGGCGGCTCGGCCTCTCGGCCGGAGGGCGCCTCACCGGCCTGCGCGAAATAAATCCACACCAGCCCGTGGCGCTCCACGCACGGGTAGTTACCGCAGCGGATGCGCTCCACATCCACTTTCTGGTCCTCGCGCAGCGACGGGATCTCGCGGCAGACCCCGGCCTTGTCGAAACGCCAGCCGTGATAGCAGCACGCAACAGTTTCGCCGTCGAACTTGCCATAGCTCAACGGAATGCCGCGATGCGGGCAGATATCGCGCAGGGCGAACACCTTGCCGTCGCTGCCGCGGCCGATCAGCACCGGCTCGCCGAGAAGAGTTTTCGCCACCATGGCGCCCGGCTTCACCGCGGCGCCGGGCAGCGCCACGTACCAGAGGCCGCGCAGCAGGGTTGCCGTCAAGCCTTGCATTCCGTCACTCCGTTTCGTGGCACGATGCGGCAAACCGCAGGCTTTGCCGCCGTCCCAGCCCCCGGCGCCTTCTCTCGCAGAGGCCGCCCACCGGTGCAATCCGGTAAACCCCGCTCGGCAAAAGGTAAACAGCGCCCCAGAATTGTCACACAATCAACCGGAACGCGCCCGGTTCGCTGCATTTCTCGGCCGAACTCCCATGGCGCAATAGCCCCTGTGACCGGCTGCGCCGTTTCGCCATGACCCGATTGCCCCTCGGATGGCGCCAGTGCGCAGACCGGCCCGGCCCGAACAACCGACGCGATGGAGGAGATGATGACGGCACTGATCCGGTCCGTCCTGCGCCACGGCGGTCGCCTTTCGGCGTTCACGGTGGTCGCCGCGCTGCTGTCGGCGATGATCTGCGAGCCCGCCCTCGCCCAGACGGTCGGCGAGATGGCCTCCGCGGCCGGCTCGGTCGTGCGGGCCGGTCCGGTGGCACCCTCGCAGGGCACCCTCATCGACGGCGCCACCTCGGCGCTGGCATGGGCTGGCCTCGCGGTGGTCATGATTTCCGCGCAGGGCGTGTGGACGGCGGTGCGGGCCAACATCGAACGCACCCGTCGCCGCAAGGCGCGCAAGGCCGGGCAGAATCCCGCGCAGGACCCGGTCGGGCACTGAAACCGGCCGGCGGCTGTTTGCGGTCCTTGAGCGGGAAGGCGACGTTGTCGAACACGCTCATATGCGGG
>DAIPYB010000320.1:0-4146 GCA_036782955.1 Pseudoxanthobacter sp.
TCGGTGTTGGTGCCTTCGCCGACCTTGAAGCGCTCCTGCGCCGACTTCAGCTGCTCGTTCAGGAACGACAGGTTGGCGAGCTGCAGCTCGACCATCGCTTCCTGCTGGATCACGTTCATGTAGGCGCTGGCCGCGTTCAGCAATATCGACTGCTCGGTATCGCGGAGCTGGCCCCGGGCGGCGGAAACGGAGGCTTCCGCCTGCTTGACCGCATTCGTCGTCTGGAAGCCGCGGAACAGCGGCTGGACGAGGTTGAGGCCGAGCGAAATCGGATAGGACTGTCCGCTGCCCGGCATGTTCGTGCCGGCATAGCCGCTGTTCCACTGGGTGCCGTAGTTGCCGGTAGCGGAGGCGCTGATGCTGCCGGAAATCTGCGGCCGGTAGTTGGCCATCGCCTGCGGCACGCCTTCATCCGTGGCACGGGCACGGGCGCGGGACGAATTGAGGGTCGGATTGGTGTTGTAGGCAGAGGCCAGCGCCTCTGCCAGCGACTGCGCGCGAACCGGCGTCGAGACCAGCATCGCAGAGAACAGGGCCACTGCGAAACCGCCGGCGAAGACCGCCCCGGTCGTCGTTCCTGCCTTCGGCGAGAGCCGGGAGCCCTCGGCCCGGGATCGGCGACCTGACGAACGATCCATGGATACTCTCCTCGTACACGCGACTACTGTGTCGGACGACCTGCGCAAGTCTGCGCCGGCGCAGACAGACGGCAGGATGCAGCACACCCCGCGCAGCAACAGAAACCGGGCCGCGCGATTCCGCAACCCTGCCCGGGCCTGCCGGCCGCTTATTCCCGCGCCGACTAAACCGGGCAGTTAAGGTATAGTTGCCCGCCCGCCCCCGCGCCACGCCCGGCGCGCTACCTTATGTTAAACTTTGCCCGGGTGCGGCCTTGCTGCAACAGCGGGTTCCCCGCTGGCCGGAAAACAGAAAAGGCGGCCGCCCGGCTCTGCCGCCGGGTGACCGCCCTGATTTCACTGTCGCTCCCCGGCGCCTGCCGGGCGCGCGTTCAGAACACGAACGCCTTCGGCTTCTCGAAGCCGGGCAGCACGCGCGTCGCGGCGTTGAAGCCGAAGCGGGCACTGATTCCCACGTCGCCGCGGGTATAGACCTGCGCCACGCCGGCATTGCCGACGCCTTCGACCACCGCGAGGCGACCGCCGAGGGCAAGCTGCTCCTTCAGCGTCTCAAGCCCGCTTTCCACCGCGCCGAGCACGAGGATCACGTCATAGTGGCCGCCCGCCGGCCAGCCGGCCTGCAGCGGCCCTGCGACCACGCTCACGTTGGACAGCGGCGCCAGCCGCGTGCGCGCCGCCTGCGCCAGCGCCACGTCGCTTTCGAGCGCGGTCACCTGACCCGCCATATGCGCCAGCACCGCCGCCTCGTAGCCGGAAGCCGCACCGACCACCAGCACCTTGTCGCCGGCCTGCGGCTCGACGAGCTGCAGAAGCTTGCCCAGAACCAGCGGGCGCAGCATGGCCCGCGACGGGGCGCCGGCAACCGGCTGCTCCTCGTCGATATAGGCAAGCTCCCTGCGCTCGGGCGCCACGAAATCCTCGCGCGCCACATCGCTCAGCGCCGCAAGGACGACCTGATCGGTGACGTCACTGGTGCGCAGCTGGCTGTCGACCATCTTGCGCCGTTGGACCGAGAAATCGACCATCGTCCCAACCCTATCCTGCTTGCCGCGGGAACGACAAAAGACCGGCCGCAGCACGACGGCTGCAGCATTGAACCGTTCCATCCCTTACAGGAGGGAATGGCGGGCGTGCAAGGCGGCCGGTGTCGCGGCCCGCGCAGGAACGCGGTTCGGGGGCTTCATTGCCACATCCGTGCTTGCTTTGTTCGCATGACATTCTAATGTTTGCGGCCGGACGATCCGAAGATCCGGCGGGAGCCCGCGTTCCGCCCTCGCCTGCCCGCGCCCTCCCGCGCCGGGCACGCGCCGGCCGCGACGCCACCCCCGTGCCCACCGAAGGACCACAGCGTGATGTCTGATTCTCAGCCGGAAAGAGCCACCGACCCCCTGTTCGGCGGGCGCGTGATTTCCGTGCGCGGCGCGCGCGAGCACAATCTCAAGAATGTCGATCTCGACATTCCGCGCGACAAGCTGGTGGTGCTCACCGGGCTCTCGGGCTCGGGCAAATCGTCTCTCGCTTTCGACACCATCTATGCCGAGGGCCAGCGCCGCTATGTGGAAAGCCTCTCCGCCTACGCCCGGCAATTCCTCGACATGATGCAGAAGCCGGACGTCGACCAGATCGACGGCCTGTCGCCGGCCATCTCCATCGAACAGAAGACGACGTCGCGCAATCCGCGCTCCACCGTGGGCACCGTGACGGAGATTTACGACTACATGCGCCTGCTGTGGGCGCGCGTGGGCGTGCCCTATTCGCCGGCCACCGGCCTGCCCATCGAGAGCCAGACGGTCTCCCAGATGGTGGACCGCATCCTGTCGCTGCCCGAGGGCACGCGGCTCTACCTGCTGGCGCCGATGGTGCGCGGGCGCAAGGGCGAATACCGCAAGGAACTGGCGGAGCTGCAGAAACGCGGCTTCCAGCGCGTCAAGATCGACGGCACATTCCATGAGATCGAGGATGCGCCGGCGCTCGACAAGAAGCTGAAGCACGATATCGACGTGGTGGTGGACCGTATCGTGGTCCGCCCCGATCTCGGCACCCGTCTCGCCGACAGCGTGGAGACGGCACTCGGCCTTGCCGATGGCATCGCGGTGGCGGAATTCGCCAGCGAAGCCGACGAGGACGGCACCCCGAAGCGCGTGATCTTCTCTGCCAAGTTTGCCTGTCCGGTGTCCGGGTTCACCATTCCGGAAATCGAGCCGCGGCTGTTTTCCTTCAACAACCCGTTCGGCGCCTGCCCGAAATGCGACGGCCTCGGCACGATGCTGAGCTTCGAGGCGGATCTGGTGGTGCCGGACGAGGCGCTGTCGCTGCGCGACGGCGCCGTGCTGCCGTGGGCGCGCACCGGCAACACCTCGCCCTACTACAACCAGACGCTGGAGGCGATCTGCCGGCATTTCGAGGTTTCCATGACCACGCCGTGGTCGAAACTGCCGGATGTCGTGCGCGATACCATTCTCTTCGGTTCCGGCAAGACGCCGATCACCTTCGTCTTCGACGACGGCCTGCGTTCCTACGAGACCACCAAGCCGTTCGAGGGCGTCATCCGCAACATCGAGCGGCGCTGGAAGGAAACCGATTCGGAATGGGTGCGCGAGGAACTGTCGCGCTATCAGTCCGACAGCCACTGCCCGGCCTGCAACGGCTACCGCCTGAAGCCGGAAGCACTGTCGGTGAAGATCGCCGGCCGCCACATCGGCGAGGCGACGGCGCTGTCGATTCGGCAGGCCGTCGCGTGGTTCGCCACCGTGTCCGACACCCTCAATCCCCAGCAGCGGGAGATCGCCAGCCGCATCCTGAAGGAGATTCGCGCCCGCCTCTCCTTCCTTGCCGATGTCGGGCTGGACTATCTCATGCTGTCGCGCGCATCCGGCACGTTGTCCGGCGGCGAGAGCCAGCGCATCCGCCTCGCCTCGCAGATCGGCTCCGGCCTGACCGGCGTGCTCTACGTTCTGGACGAGCCGTCCATCGGGCTGCATCAGCGCGACAACGCCCGCCTGCTGGAGACGCTGAAACGCCTGCGCGACCTCGGCAACACCGTGATCGTGGTGGAGCATGACGAGGACGCCATCCGGCTCGCCGATTACGTGGTCGATGTCGGCCCCGGCGCCGGCGTGCTCGGCGGCCACATCGTCTCGCGCGGCACCCCGGCCGAGATCATCGCCGACCCGAACTCGCTGACGGGGCGCTATCTCAGCGGCGCCCTCGAAGTTCCGGTGCCGGCCGAGCGGCGCGTGGCGAAGAAGGGCCGCGAGCTGCGTATCGTCAATGCCCGCGGCAACAATCTCAAGGGCGTGACCACCGAGATTCCGCTCGGCCTCTTCACCGCCGTGACCGGCGTGTCCGGCGGCGGCAAGTCCACGCTGGTGCTGGATACACTCTATCGCGCCGCCGCCCGCCGCCTCAACAACAGCCGCGAGAACCCCGCCCCCCACGACCGCATCGAGGGGCTGGAACATCTCGATAAGGTCATCGACATCGACCAGTCGCCCATCGGCCGCACGCC
>DAIPYB010000321.1:0-4128 GCA_036782955.1 Pseudoxanthobacter sp.
CCGTCTCCGCCCTGTTGCGCGTTCCGCGCACGCTGTGGCGAACCCCGGCGAACAGAAAGAATAACCCGCCGGCGAAGGCCGCCGGGGCAATCCACGCCGGCACGAGAAGGGTCGTGACCCCAAGCAGCCCGAGCGCGCAGTTGGCAAGGCCCAATTCCTGAACGACGATCAGCGCCCGGGGCTCGCTGAGGCCGAAGAAGGTGCGCGCGGTGAAATCCGGATTAAGCACCTGCCGCGCGCCTGCCATGAGCAGACGCACGCCGACGATCCAGAACACGAGCCAGCGGCCTGCCACCGCGAAAAAGCTGAGCGCGCCGGGCGCGACAATCAGATCGGTTACGATCGACAGGGCCGGCAGCACCACCATCAGGGCGACGATGATTGGCAGATACATGGTTCAGGTCTCCGGGCCGGCCCGGCCATGTTCCGCCGGGCGAACTCAGGCGATCGCCGCCAGCCGTGCGCGCAGGTCGTCGGGCACGGGAATCGGCCGATGGGTCTCGCCGTCCAGCATCACCAGCACCACCTCCGCATCCGCGGCACAATCGTCTGCGTCAAAAATGGCGCTTTCCACCACCATCGAAGTGCGTCCGAACCGGCTGATGCGCGACCCGATGCGAAGCACGGCGCCGTAGAACATCTCCCGGTGAAAATTGACGGTGGTGCGCACCACCGCCGGCAGAATCCGCGCTTGTGCAAGACGAACGCCGGCGGCTTCCAGAACCTCGACCCGCGCGGTCTCGAAATAGCGCGTGACCGCAACATTGTTGCAGTGCCCCAGAACGTCGAGATCGGAAAAGCGGACTTTTTCCTCGCTCCAGAACCGATAGTCCGATATCTGCGGCCGGCGACGCTCGTCCGTCATGGTGTCGATCCTCCCTTGGCTGCGGCGCTGCCTGTGCCCTGCCGGGCATCATGCGTCACCATCTGAATGGCGCTTATCACAGCATCGGGATTGCCCGCCACCAATCCCGGTCCGCCTTCGACGATGCGCAGATCGGCAGCCGGATAAAGCTGCTTCAGCGCGGCGGCGGCAGGGGGCGGCGTGCCGTCTTCACCCTGTGCCGCCATGACGATGACCACGGCCTTGTCCGGCGGCAGGGACGGTGCGGCCAAAACCTCCTCGGCGGTGACCGGCAATGCCGCCCGCTCCGCCCGGCCCGCACTGTTCAGGCCGGATGCTTCCGCCGCTTTGCCGGCATTCAGGTCGCGCAGCTCTGCCGGGTCGGGCGGATCGATCAGCACCAGACCGGCGACGCGTTGCGGATGCAGGCGGGCAAAAAGCTGCATGTAGAGGCTGCCGGACCCCGCACCCACCAGCACCAAGGGACCGGTTATGTCGCGCGCCGCCAGCAACTGCTCCAGTTCCCCGACGATTTCCGTGCCGTCGCGCGGGTTGAGGCTGGAGGCGCTGCCGCCAAGGCCGGGCCTGTCCCACGCAAACGCTGCATTCGCGGTGGATACCGCATCGAAGACCGGCCTCCACTCGCCCTTGGTACGCCCGGTATCGCTTGCAAACACCACCGTCGGAAGCGGTCCGCCCTTGCTGGCGATGTCGTAGGCCTCGCCATCCAGATAGAAGCGTTCCGTTCCCGGCAGGCCATGGCTGCAGGCCGCGACCGCGAGTGACAGCAGCAGCGCGGCCGGCAAGTGCCGCGCAAGGCGCCACCGGGGCGCGGATCGTCCGCTTCGCATCTCATCTTCCCCATGGCTTACCGGCCGGAAGGCCGCCAGTCTGGTCAGCACAAGCCGGCAATGTTGCGGCGCGGGCGGGCGTGGACCCGCCATCGGGCCAGAAACGCGCCGGCAGGAGGCTTCCGCCGCAGCCACCTGCATTTTTGTTTTGTTGCCCGACCCGATATCGGCCACCCTGCCGCCCGGTGTCGTCACGCGCCTGATGCAATGAGGCATTATCCGCGCAGGGATGAGGAAGGCTGCTCCGCCCGAGGCAGCCATGCGACACAGAAGGGGAGAGGCGCCATGCTTGGCCGCACGATCAAACTGCACAAGCCGAAAGTTCTGATCGTGGACGATACGCTGGCGATGCCCACCAGTGTCGGCGGCCGTGCCGTGAGGGCGCTTTCCGAAGAACTACAGGCCCGCGGCATCGAGGTGGTCGAGGCAGTGACCTATCCCGACGGGCGGGCGGCAATCGTTTCCGATCCGTCGCTGGATGCGATCCTGCTCGACTGGACGCGAGAGCGCGAGGAGGGGCTTTCCGAAGAAGACGGCATGGACCTGCTGCGCACCATCCGCACGCGAAATGCCGATATTCCGGTGATCCTCATGGAGGATCGCAACATCGGCGCAGACCTCACGGTAGAGGTCATGCAGCTTGCCAACGAATATGTCTGGATGCTGGAGGACACCACCTCCTTCATCGCCGGGCGCATCGTCGCCGCCATCAAGCGCTACCGGGAGGAGCTGCTGCCGCCCTTCACCCGCGCGCTGTTCGATTATGCCGACACGGCAGAATATTCGTGGGCCGCTCCGGGCCATCAGGGCGGCGTCGCCTTCACGAAGACCCCGGCGGGGCGGGCCTTCTTCGATTTCTTCGGCGAAAACATTTTCCGCACCGATACCGGCATCGAACGCGAACAGCTCGGCTCGCTGCTGGACCATACCGGCCCGATCGGCGAGGCGGAGCAGTACGCGGCGCGGGTGTTCGGCGCCCACCGCTCCTATTCCGGGCTGTCGGGCACCTCCGGCTCGAACCGTGCGGTGATGACGGCGATGATCGCCGACGGCCAGTTCGCGCTGTGCGACCGCAATTGCCACAAGTCTATCGAACAGGGGCTGATCTTCTCCGGCGGCATTCCGCTGTTCTTCGTGCCCACGCGCAACCGCTACGGCATCATCGGCCCGATCGCGCCGGCGCAGTTCGATCCGGAGACCATCGCCGCCCGGCTGGAGCAACATCCCCTCGCCGCCCATGCCAGCAGCGCCGAGCCGGTCTATGCCGTGGTCACGAACTGCACCTATGACGGGCTGTGCTATGACGCAACCGCTGTCGAGGGCCTGCTTGAGAAGACAGTGGACCGCATCCACTTCGATGAGGCGTGGTTCGGCTATGCCCGTTTCAACAAGCTCTACGAAGACCGCTTCGCCATGCGCGGCGATCCGGAAGACCACAACCCGAACGGACCCACGGTGCTGGCCACCCAGTCCACCCACAAGCTGCTCGCCGCGCTGTCCCAGACCTCCTATATCCATGTGCGCAACGGCCGCGATCCGGTGGAGCATTCACGCTTCAACGAAGCCTACATGGCGCAGACCACCACCTCGCCGCTCTATGCCCTGATCGCCTCCAATGAAATCGGCGCCGCCATGATGGACGGCCCCAGCGGCGGCGCGCTGACGCGGGAAGTGATTTCCGAAGCCATCTCGTTTCGTCAGGCGCTGGCCCGCGCCCACCACACCTTCACCGCACGCGGAGACTGGTTCTTCCGCCCGTGGAACGCCCCCATCGTGCGCGACGAGAACGGCGTCGCCATACCGTTCGAGGAAGCAGACCCGGACTGGCTGGCAACCAGCCAGGAGCCGTGGGTGCTGCATCCCGGTGAAAGCTGGCACGGCTTCGATGGCCTGCCGGACGGCTGGTGCATGCTCGATCCGATCAAGGCCGGCATTCTGGCGCCCGGCATGGGCGATGACGGCGAACTCGCCGATTCCGGCGTCCCGGCGGAGGTGCTCAGCGCCTATCTGCACAACTATGGCATCATTCCCTCACGCACCACGGACTTCATGGTGCTGTGCCTGTTCTCGTTCGGCATTACCAAGGGCAAGTGGGGCACGCTGATGTCGACCCTGCTCGACTTCAAGCTGGAATATGACGACAACAAGCCGCTGAAGCAGACACTGCCACACATCGTGGCCGCCGCGCCGAAGCGCTATGCGGGCATGGGCCTGCGCGATCTGTGCGATGAAATGTTCGCCCACATGCGCCTGAACCGCATGGACCGAAAGCAGGCGGCCGCCTTCGGCCATTTGCCGGATGCCCGCCTGCCGCCGCGCGCCGCCAATGCCCGGCTGATGGCCGGCGATGCCGAACTGCTGCCGCTGGAGGCGCTGCCCGGACGCATCGCCGGCACCGGCGTCATTCCCTATCCGCCGGGCATTCCCATCGTC
>DAIPYB010000322.1:0-4128 GCA_036782955.1 Pseudoxanthobacter sp.
GACGCCCGACTGCCGCCCACAGCCTGCCCGCCTGCCGCTGACGGGCGAGCGGCCGTCGGCCATTCAGGTCTATCGCGTGGATGAACTGGACCGGCTGGAGCCGTTCGTCGATGCCGTCTATCAGGCGGCCGAGGAGCAGGGCCTGCCAGTGGAGACCATGATCTCCGAATATGCGCCGGGGCAATATGAACTGACCCTGCGCCACCGGCCGGACGGGCTGCGGGCCGCCGACGACCTCGTCATGCTGAAGCGCCTCATCCGGGCGCTGGCAGCGCGAAACGGCATGATCGCCAGCTTCATGGCCAAGCCCTTCGCCGGCTATGCCGGCAGCGGCATGCACCTGCATGCCAGTCTGGCCGACGATGACGGCCACAATCTTTTCGCCGACGAGAACGGCGAGATCGCCCCGTTGCTGCGCCATGCCATCGGCGGGCTGACCCGGACCATGGGAGAGAGCCTGCTGGTGTTTGCCCCGCATCTCAATTCATGGCGGCGCTTCGCGGCCGGTTCCTATTCGCCGGTGGCACCGAACTGGGGCATCAACAATCGTTCCGTCGCGGTGCGCGTGCCCGCCGGCACGGCGGCAAGCCGGCATCTGGAACAGCGCGTGGCGGGCGTCGATGCCAATCCCTATCTCGTGGGCGCCACCGTTCTGGCCGGCATGCACAGCGGCATTCTGGGCACGATCGATCCGGGAGAGCCGGTCAGCGGCAACGGCTACGAGGGGGCCGATATCGCCGGCGTTCCGGCAAGCTGGCTGGAGGCGATCGGCGTTGCCGAGCGGTCGGCCTTCGTGCGCGATGCCCTCGGGCCGGTGCTGCACCGGGTGCTGATCGCGCTGAAACGGGCGGAATATGCCCGTTTTGCCGCCGATATTTCGCCGCTCGAGTACCGCACCTATCTGGAAACCGTCTGATCGCGGCCGTCCGCTCCCCTTGCGGTCGCCGCGACAATCGCTCATCACAGGGAATAGTCGGCACAGAATCGCGCCTGCGGGGAGGGGGCAGAGACGATGGGTAAGTTGACGCTGGAGGATGTGGCCCGCGAGGCCGGCGTCAGTCTGGCGACAGTGGACCGGGTGGTGAACGGGCGCGCCGGCGTGCACGCCAGAACCATAGAACGAGTACAGGCGGCCATCCGCCAGCTCGATTTCCGGCCCGACCGCCACGCTTCCCGCCTTGCGCGCGGACGTGACTATGACTTCCGCATCATCCTGCCGAGCGGCGAAAACGATTTCATGAAGATTCTGGCGGCGGAGTTTCTCCAGACCGCCGGCCGGATGCGTCATGAGCGGGTGCGGCTCAGCCTGACGGAAGTGGACGTTTTCGACGGAGAGGCGCTTGCCCGCGCGCTGATGGAACTGCCCGCCGGCATCGACGGCGTCGCCATCGTTGCGCTCGACCATCCCGCCGTTGCCGCAGCCGTCAACGCACTGGCGGATTCCGGCGTTCCCGTGCTGACCCTTGTTTCCGATCTGCCCCATACCCGCCGGGCGCGTTTCGTCGGCATCGACAATTTCGCGGCCGGGCGCACGGCGGCTTCCATCGTCGGCCGGCTGACAGCCGGGAAGTGTGGAAAGGTGGGACTTATTGCTGGTTCTCTGGCGCTGCGCGATCATGTCGAGCGCCATGAGGGCTTCGAGCAGGTCATGGCGCAGGAATATCCGGCCCTGACTGTTCTCCCGCTGCGCGAGGGGCGTGACGAAAACGCCCGCGTGGAGGCCGCCGCGGCTCAGCTTCTGGCGGAAAATCCCGATCTCGTCGCGCTTTACAATGTCGGCGGCGGCCAGCTTGGCGTCGTCAATGCGCTGGAGGCTTCCGGCCGGGGCCGCGAGGTGGTGTTCGTCGCGCATGAACTGACGCCGCTGTCCCGCCGCCAGCTGGTGCGCGGCACGATTGACGCCATCATCAATCAGGATGCCGGCCACATGACGCGCAGCGTGGCGCGCATCCTGCTGGCGCTGCGCGAGGGAGACCCCATCGTGACGGCACAGGAGCGCATCCGCATCGAGATATTCCTGCGCGATAACCTGCCATAGCCGTTTTTTACCGCCGGCGAGTGCCCTGTCCGGCGATTGACGAATGTAACAGTATAACATAACAATTTGTCCCGCGCGGAAAGCGCGCGGGCTGCCGGCGCCCTGTATGGGGCCGGCGGCGGATTTCAGCTTCGGAGAATGCGCGATGGTGAATTTTCGGACCGGCCGGCGCCTGATGGCGGCTGTTGTTGCGGCGGGCGTGCTGGCGGGCGGCGGTGCCGCGGTGGCCGCGGAGCCCTTGCGCATTGTCGCGGCCGAGAATGTCTATGGCGATATCGCCTCGGCGGTCGGTGGCGACAAGGTACGCGTCACCAGCATCATTTCCAGCCCGTCGGACGATCCGCATCTGTTCGAGGCCAGTCCTTCCACTGCCCGCGAGCTCGCCGGTGCGGCGCTGGTCATCTACAACGGCGCCGGCTACGACACGTGGATGGAGAAGTTGCTGTCAGCCTCCCATAATGCCGAACGCAAGGTGCTGGTGGCGGCGGAACTGATGAAGGTGCCGGAAGGCGCCAATCCGCATGTCTGGTACAATCCCGCCACGGCGCTTGCCGTCGCCGATGCCACGGCCTCGGCACTGATCGCCCGCGATCCGGAGGACGCCGCCGCAATCGAGGCCAATCTCGCGGCGTTCAAGGCTTCGATGAAGCCTGTGGCAGAGCAGGTGGCGGACCTGCGGGCCCGTTATGCCGGCACCGTCGTGGCGGCGACCGAGCCGGTGTTTGGCTACATGGCCGATGCCATCGGGCTGAAGATGCAGAACGACGCCTTCCAGCAGGCGGTCATGAACGATACCGAGCCGACGCCCTCGCAGGTGATCGCCTTTGAAAAAGGGCTGTCTGATGGCAGCATCCGCGTTCTGTTCTATAATCAGCAGGTGACGGACACCGCGACCGAGCGGTTGCTGGGCATCGCCCGCGCCCACGAGGTGCCGGTGGTCGGCGTCACCGAGACCGCGCCGAAGGACAAGAGCTTCGCCGCGTGGATGACGGATGAACTGAACGAAACGGCCGCGGCACTCGCGAAGGCCGCCGGGGAGAAGAAGTGACATCAGCGGTCAGCCTGCGGAATGTACGACTGGAGCAGGGCGGGCGCGTCATTCTCGACGCGGCCACCTTCGATGTGGCGGCCGGCGAGTTCATCGGCCTGCTCGGCGCTAATGGTGCCGGCAAGACCACGCTCATGCGTGCCATTCTGGGGCTGTTGCCGGTGAGTGCCGGCGAGATCGCGATTGGCGGTGCCCCGGTATCGCGGGGCAACCCGGCCATTGGCTATGTGCCGCAGGTGCGCCGGTTCCTCGCCGAGCTGTCGCTGACCGGGCTGGAGCTGGTAACGTCGGTCGCCGGTGGCGAACGGTGGGGCTGGCCCTTCGCCCGCCGCCGCGAGCGCGCGGCCGCCGAGGCCGCGCTCGATCTGGTGGGGGCCGGCTTTCTTGCCGACCGCCCGCTTTCCGCGATGTCGGGCGGCGAGCGCCAGCGCCTTCTGATCGCGCAGGCGGTCATGGGATCGCCATCCCTGCTGCTGCTCGACGAGCCGCTGGTCAGCCTCGATCCGAGCCGCCAGAGCGAGATCGTGGAACTCACCGCGCGTCTTGCGCGCGAGCGCAATATCGCTGTGCTGTTCAGCGCCCACGAGGTGAACCCGCTCATGGGATCGATTGATCGGGTGCTGTATCTGGCCGGCGGCGCGGCCGCCATCGGCCCGGTCGACGAGGTCGTGACCGGGCCCGTACTGTCGCGCCTTTACCATGCGCCGATCGACGTGGTGCGCCTCGACGGGCGCATTTTCGTCATGAGTGGCCGGCTTGACATGGAGCGCGGCGGCCAGTGCGGACATCCGCACTGCGAGGACCATGACCACCGCCAGCACCATCACGCTGTCTGAGCGGCAAGGGCGGGGCGATGCCCCGCCCTGTCGGGCCTATTTCAGGCTCCAGAAGCGATAATGCCCGTCGTCGTCATTGACCGAGCCTTCGACTTCCTTGGCAAAGCCGGGGAAGGTGCGCCCCCAGTTTTCCAGCGCGCGCATGTAGCTGAGCCACGGCCCTTCCGCCTCGCCGAAGCACTCGCCGGGCATGACGATGGGAATGC
>DAIPYB010000323.1:0-4113 GCA_036782955.1 Pseudoxanthobacter sp.
CTCAGGCCGGCGGGTTGAAGGCCTGCGAGGTGGTCTGGAACACCTCCATGGCCTCGCAGCGGGCGCTGTGGGCGGCAAGGGCGGGCAGGACGGCGGCGTTGAACAGGCCGGGATGGGCCTCCCTGACGAAGCGCAGGGCGCAGGCGAGGGCGATATCGGCGTGATTGAGCCGGGGGCCGAACAGGAACGGCTCGGTGCGTGCGGCGCGGATCGCCTCCAGCGCCGCCAGCACGTCGCCGGCCTGCCGCTGGCAGCGCTCCACCCAGAACGGCGAGGTCGTCTCGTGCAGGGCGCGCTCGTAAATCAGCGCCACGGCCTTGTCGGCCAGCCCGGTGGAAAGCGCGGCGATCTTCAGCGCCTGACGCCGCTCCAGCCCGTGGCGGGCGATCAGGGCCTTGTCGCGGCCGACGCTGTCATCAAGGTGGTCGAGGATGGCGGAGGATTCGATCAGGACCTCTCCATCGTCCAGCACCAGCGTCGGCACCCGGCGCAGCGGGTTGAAGCGGGCGATGGAATCGCCGTCGGAGAACACGGACCACGGCTTGTGCTCGAAGGACAGGCCGTAAAGCTTCAGTGCGATGCCGACGCGGCGCACGAAGGGCGAATCATACTGGCCGATCAGGATCATGGGACGACGGGCTCCGGTGGTGCACAAGGCCTGGGCGCGGGCACTGCTCTGTCTAGAACCGTTCGGCGTTTCATGGAATCGCCGAATGGCCATCTCTCTTCGTCCGGGTGCATTTTCCTGATGCGAACCGGCAGCCGCTTCGCTCAAAAAACGCTTCCGGCTTCAGGACGGAGCATGCGCCGGTCAGTTGGTCTTCTTCGGGGCGGGCTTTGCGGAAGCCGAACTGGCGGGCGCGGATTTGGGTGCCGACAGTGCCGAAGGCAGGCGGATGTCGCTGCCCGGCGCGGGCAGGTTCAGACTGTCGCGGGTGCCGGTCGTGGTGCCGGTTGTCTTGCCTGCAGGCTGCGGCAGGGCGGGTGCCCGCGAGCCCGGGGAGGGGGCCGGCGCGGCGTCGCGCAGCGGCAGGGACGGGTTCGTCATCTCATTGGGGCTCTGGTAGCGATAGGTCTTCTGGTCGGCGCCCGTTCCCCATGAGCGATAGGTATTGCCAGCGGAATCCGTGTAGCTGTTGAACATCGGATTTGCCGTGTTCTTCTTGTCGGCTGCCAGCACGGGCCCGGCGGCGCAGGTGACAATCGCGAGCGACAGCGCCAGGCGCAGCATGGTCGTTCCTCCGGTTTTCTCGCCCCCGGTCTTCAACGGCCGGCTGGTGCCTGCCTGCGGGGGTGTCCGGGGGGCGAAATTTCCGCCCCCGATCTTGCCCAGAGTGCCGCAGTGCCGCTCAGATATCCAGATCGTGCGCGAAGCGCGCGCGTTCCTGAATGAAGCGGAAGCGCGCCTCGGCGCTGGTGCCCATCAGCCGTTCCACGGTGGCGGCGGTTTCCAGCGGGCTTTCGGCATCTGCGATCACCCGCAGCAGCGTGCGGGTCTTCGGGTCCATGGTCGTCTCGCGCAACTGGGCCGGCAGCATTTCGCCCAGACCCTTGAAGCGGCCGACATCCACCTTGCCGCGCTTGTCGAACACCTTCTCGACAATGCGCTCGCGTTCCGCGTCGTCGCGTGCATAGAGCGTGCGGGCGCCCTGCGTCAGGCGGTAAAGCGGCGGGGAGGCAAGGAACAGGTGGCCGTTGTTGACCAGTTCCGGCATCTCGCGGAAGAAGAAGGTCACCAGCAGGGAGGCGATGTGGGCGCCGTCCACGTCGGCATCGGTCATCACGATAACCCGCTCATAGCGCAGGTCGCTCTCGCGGTAGGCTGAGCGGGTGCCGCAGCCGAGCGCGGTGATGAGATCGGACAGCAGCTGGTTGGCTGTCAGCTTCTCGCGGCCGGCGCTGGCGACGTTGAGGATCTTGCCGCGCAGCGGCAGCACCGCCTGATTGGAGCGGTTTCGGGCCTGCTTGGCGGAGCCGCCGGCCGAGTCGCCCTCGACGATGAACAGCTCCGTGCCGCCGGCTGACGAAATGGTGCAGTCTGCCAGCTTGCCGGGCAGGCGGAGCCGGCGCGTGGCAGAGCGGCGGGCCACTTCCTTCTCCTGCCGGCGCCGCATGCGCTCTTCGGCGCGCTCGGCGATGGCATCGATCAGCGCCGTGGCGCGCTGCGGGTCGGCCACCAGCCAGTGCTCGAAGCTGTCGCGCACAGCGCTCTCGACGATGCGCGCAGCATCGGCCGTGGCAAGCCGCTCCTTGGTCTGGCCGACGAATTCCGGCTCGCGGACGAAGACCGACAGCAGCGCGCCGATGGTGTTACCCACGTCCTCGGTGGTGATGTTGGCGGCGCGCTTGTTCTGCGTGCGCTCGGCATGGGTCTTGATGCCCTTGATGAGCGCGGTGCGCAGGCCCTGCTCGTGAGTGCCGCCCTCGGGCGTCGGCACGGTGTTGCAGTAGGACTGCACGAACCCGTCGTCGACGATGAAGGCCACCGCCCACTCCACGCCGCCGTGGCCGCCGGTGCGCCCCGTGCGCCCGCTGAACACCGCCTCCACCACCTTCGGCGTGCCGGTCAGGCGCTCGGTGAGGTAGTCCGCGAGGCCGCCGGGGAAAACGAAGGTGGCTTCCTGCGGAACGGGGTTGGCGGGATCGATGCGCTCAGGCGCACAGTGCCAGCGGATTTCGACGCCGGCAAAGAGATAGGCCTTCGCGCGAGCCATGGAGAGCAGCCGCGCCGGCTGGAAATGCAGATCGGTGCCGAAGATCTCCGGGTCGGGCAGGAAGCGCACGGAAGTGCCGCGGCGGTTCATGACCTCGCCGGCCTCGCGCAGCGGCCCGGTCGGCAGGCCGCGCGAAAAGCTCTGGCGATAGAGCCGGCGGCCGCGCGCCACCTCCACGTCGAGTTCGACGGAGAGCGCGTTGACCACCGACACGCCGACGCCGTGCAGGCCGCCGGAGGTTTCATAGACCTTGGAATCGAATTTGCCGCCGGCATGCAGCGTCGTCATGATGACTTCGAGCGCCGACTTTTCCGGAAAGCGCGGGTGCGGATCGACCGGAATGCCGCGCCCGTTGTCCGTCACGGTCAGCGAGCCGTCGGCGTTGAGGGAAACGTCGATCCACGAGGCATGGCCGGCGACCGCCTCGTCCATGGAATTGTCGATGACTTCCGCGAACAGGTGGTGCAGCGCGCGGGCATCCGTGCCGCCGATATACATGCCGGGCCGCCGGCGCACCGGCTCCAGCCCTTCCAGCACCTCGATGTCGGCGGCGGTGTAGCCGGCCTCGCCGGCGGCCTGTCGCTGGCGAGCCGCCTCCGCGCCGGCGCTGCGGCGCGCGGCACGGGCCGCCGGGCCTGCGGGATCGGCGGGCACGGCCGCGGCGGGCTTTCCCTTCGGTCCATCGGCCGGGGGGGCTGCGAACAGGTCCTCGTCGCTCATCATGCCTTCCGATCGTTGCCTGTCGTTCGTGGTCAGGGGCGCCGCCCGTGGCGGGGGGCTTTGCCGCGCGGCGGGCGGCATGGGCAGTGTGCCGATGGAATCGGCTGCGGTCACGCGTTTTGTTCCCGGCCTGTTCCAGCCGAATCCGCCGCTGTCCTTTCCCGGTCTTTAGAGAGCGGGCGGGCGGCGGGCAAGTCGCGGGCCATGGTTAACGCCGCGAAACCGCAGAGAAGCCGGGCGATCGTCGCCTTTCAGCCGCCATTCGGCCGCGAGTCTGTGGTGCTGTAGCAACAGTCGCTCACGAGCCTGCGAGCGGCAGACAATGTGTTCGCCCGGTGCCCCCATTCAGCCACAAACGGGCGTGAACGCTAGTCCTGTTAACGTTTGAGGCGGGTCAGCCGGGAACGGAAGCTCATCTTCTGCCCTTCGGGGCGCTAATGATCCGTTCACCGGAATCCGAGTTACGATGAACCTTGAGATCGCACGGCAAGACGACCTTAACGCCCTGTGCGGCGGAATTGGTCGTGCAAGCGGCGCCTCCCTCGCGGGCGGGCGGAAGGGCAACAGCCTTTCCGTTCTGCGTCTGGCGCTGGATGCGGTCGGACGATGGGGCAGCAAGACCCTTCGGACCCTCACGGTCGGCATGCCGGCGGTTGTCGGCACCGGCGCGGGATGGGTT
>DAIPYB010000324.1:0-4096 GCA_036782955.1 Pseudoxanthobacter sp.
CCGCCGGCATGGAAGCCTCCGGCACCGGCAACATGAAGCTGTCGCTCAACGGCGCGCTCACCATCGGCACGCTGGACGGCGCCAACGTGGAGATTCTCGAACACGTCGGCGCGGACAACATCTTCATCTTCGGCCTGACCGCGCAGGAAGTCGAGGCACGCCGCCGCGAGGGTATCGAGGGGCGCGGCGCCATCGCCGCCTCGCCGCAGCTTTCCGAGGTCATCGACGCGGTCGCCTCCGGCGTGTTCTCGCCCGGAGAAAACGAGCGCTTCCACAGCCTCGTGAATGCACTCCGCCATCACGATTATTTCCTCGTTACGGCGGACTTCGATTCCTACTATGCTACACAACGTAAGGCGGGTTCGCTGTGGCGTGACAAGTCCCAGTGGTGGCGGTCGAGCATCATCAACGTCGCCAACATGGGGTGGTTCTCTTCCGATCGCACCATCGCCGAATACGCCGATGACATCTGGCATGTACCGGTGAAACCGGTCTGATTAAGGCACGAAAAAATGTGTGCCGCGTCCGAGTTCAAATTGGCGGCCGGGACAATCGCGGAGATTGTCTCGGCCCGGCACAGCGATCCCTTCGCTGTTCTCGGTCCCCATGAATATGATGGTGTTCAGGTCATCCGGGCCTTCGTGCCCGGGGCCGAGACCGTGGAAGTGATTGCAGACGACACGCAGGGGCGCGGCGCCATCGTCGCCGCGCTTGCCCTGCGCGATCCGGCAGGCCTTTTCGAAGGCGCCCTGCCGCCCGGTTCCCGCGTCGGGCACTACCGTCTGCGAGCCGCCAACACCGGCGGCACATGGGAATTCCACGACCCATACGCCTTCGGTCCCGTGCTGGGGCCGCTCGACGATCACCTGCTGCTGGAAGGCAGCCACCACCTGCTCTACGAGCGGCTCGGCGCGCATCTCTGCGTGCACGAGGGCGTGGCCGGCGTGCGCTTCGCCGTGTGGGCGCCCCATGCTGCCCGCGTGTCGGTGGTGGGCGACTTCAATCGCTGGGACGGCCGCTGCCACCAGATGCGCAAGCGCGTGGACAGTGGCCTGTGGGAGATTTTCGTCCCCGGCCTCGGCGAAGGCGCCAACTACAAATATGAAATCTACAGCCGCGACGGCGTGCTGATGCCGCTGAAGGCCGACCCGTTCGGCTTCGCCGGCGAGCTTCGTCCCTCCACCGCCTCGGTGGTGGCGCGCACCGACAATTTCGTCTGGACCGACGAGGCCTATCTCGCGGCGCGGGAAAGCCGGGGCCAGCACCGCCTGCCCATTTCCACCTACGAGGTGCATCTGGGCTCGTGGCGGCGCGGCGAGGGCAATCGCTTTCTCACCTATGACGAGCTTGCCGACACACTCATTCCCTATGCCGTGGAGATGGGCTTCACCCATCTGGAACTGCTTCCGGTGTCGGAGCATCCACTCGACGATTCGTGGGGCTACCAGCCGATCGGCCTGTTCGCGCCGACCCGCCGGTTCGGCGATCCGGCCGGCTTCGCGCGCTTCGTGGACCGTGCCCATGCCGCGGGACTCGGCGTGATCCTCGACTGGGTGCCGGCGCATTTCCCCACCGACATCCACGGCCTCGCCTGCTTCGATGGCGCCGCGCTCTACGAGCATCCCGATCCGCGCCGCGGTTTCCATCCCGACTGGAACACCGCCATCTACGATTATGGCCGGCGTGAAGTCGCCAACATGCTCGCGGCCAACGCGCTGTTCTGGCTCGACCGCTTCCACATCGACGGCCTGCGCGTCGATGCCGTCGCCTCGATGCTCTATCTCAACTATTCGCGCCGCGAGGGCGAATGGTCGCCGAATCCCGACGGTTCAAACGACAACAAGGACGCCGGCATATTCATCCGCCGGTTCAACGAACTGGCCTATGCGCTCTACCCCGGCACCTTCACGGTGGCGGAGGAATCGACCTCGTGGTGGGGAGTGTCGGCGCCGACGTCCGAAGGCGGCCTCGGTTTCGGCTTCAAGTGGAACATGGGGTGGATGCACGACACCCTCGACTACATGAAGCTCGATCCGATCTATCGCTGCTGGCACCATGACAAGCTGACCTTCGGCATCATGTATGCCTATTCGGAGAACTTCGTCCTGGCGCTGAGCCATGACGAAGTCGTGCACGGCAAGTCATCTCTCCTGCACAAGATGCCCGGCGACGACTGGCAGAAGTTTGCCAACCTGCGCGCTTATTACGGTCTGATGTGGGCCTATCCGGGCAAGAAGCTCCTGTTCATGGGGCAGGAATTCGGCCAGCGCGGCGAGTGGAACTTCAACCAGAGTCTGGACTGGCACCTGACCCAGTATGAACCGCATCGCGGCCTGCAGACACTGGTGAGCGACCTGAACCATCTCTACCGCACGGTTCCCGCGCTCCATGCCCGCGACTGCGAGCCGGAGGGCTTCCGCTGGATCGTGGTGGATGATCACGCCCAGTCGGTGGCCGCATGGGCGCGATTCGACGGCGCTGGCGGCCCGGCGCTGGTGGCGGTGTTCAATTTCACGCCGGTGCCGCGCCATGGCTACCGCATCGGGCTGCCGGTGGCGGGCGTGTGGCGGGAAGTGCTGAACACCGATGCCCCGGTCTATGGCGGCTCGGGCGTGGGCAATCTGGGCGCGGTCACAGCCACGGCGACACCGAGCCACGGCTTGCCGGCCAGTGCGGACATAACGCTGCCGCCGCTTGCGACGGTCTATTTCCTGTTCGAGCCGGACGAAAGCCCGGTTGCCGAGCCGGACGGGTCCGGGCCCGGACAGAACGATTGATCCCCCGCAAGGCGGGAGTGCGGACTCCGGTGCTTTGTGGCGGATATGAGGCATGGCCCGGCGGCAGCCGGTGCCGGAACGCGACGACGAATGCCGGCCGGCGGCGGGGTGCCGCTGGTCGGGCGGGTGAACCGGCGCCGGAACGCTGCCGCTGTGCAGTGTCCGGTCAGCCCGACCGGGCGAAAGATCCGGGCCGTGGATGGATAAGCGTGAGGAGGCTCCCGCAATGGCACGAGAAGGGGGAATGAGCGGCCCGATCGCTCGCTCGGCGATGGCTTATGTGCTCGCCGGCGGTCGTGGCAGCCGCCTCATGGAGCTGACGGACCGGCGTGCGAAGCCGGCCGTCTATTTCGGCGGCAAATCGCGCATCATCGACTTTGCGTTGTCCAATGCGCTCAATTCCGGCGTGCGGCGCATCGGCGTGGCGACGCAGTACAAGGCCCACAGCCTGATCCGGCATCTGACGCGCGGATGGAACTTCCTGCGGCCGGAGCGCAACGAGAGCTTCGATATTCTGCCCGCCAGCCAGCGCATTTCCGAGGAAAGCTGGTATCTCGGCACGGCCGATGCGGTTTATCAGAACATCGACATCATCGAGGCTCACGATGTGAAATATATCGTGATCCTGGCCGGCGATCACATCTACAAGATGGACTATGAAAAGATGCTGCAGCAGCACGTTGAGCAGAAAGCTCAGGTGACTGTGGGCTGCATCGAAGTGCCCCGCGAGGAGGCCCGCGGCTTCGGCGTGATGCATGTGGACGACGGCGACCGCATTCTGTCGTTCGTGGAAAAGCCGGCCGATCCGCCGGCCATCCCCGGCAAGCCCGACCGCTCGCTGGCATCCATGGGCATCTATGTGTTCGACACCAAGTTCCTCATGGACGAACTGCGGCGCGATGCGGCCGACGTGTCCTCGTCTCATGATTTCGGCAAGGACATCATCCCCTATATCGTGCGCAACGGCGGGGCGGTGGCCCATCCCTTCGACCGCTCATGCGTGCGCGCCGATTCCGAGAGCAAGCCCTACTGGCGCGATGTCGGCACGGTGGATGCCTACTGGGAAGCCAATATCGACCTGACGGACGTGGTGCCGGAACTCGATCTGTTCGACCGCGACTGGCCGATCTGGACCTATGGCGAGATCACGCCGCCGGCGAAATTCGTGCACGATGAGGACGGCCGGCGCGGTCAGGCGATCTCGTCGCTGGTCTCCGGCGGCTGCATCCTGTCGGGTGCCGCGATCCGGCGCACGCTGCTGTCCACCGGCGTGCGTCTCAACTCCTATTCGCGCATCGAGAACGGCGTCATCCTGCCCT
>DAIPYB010000325.1:0-4091 GCA_036782955.1 Pseudoxanthobacter sp.
GTCGCGGATCAGGGCATCGCGGGTGGCGCGGTCCGGGATGCGCAGCAGCGCCTCGGCCAGACACATCAGCGCCACGCCTTCCTGACTGGTCAGGGCATATTCGCGAATGAGCTTTTCGACGCCGCCGCTCTTCTGCTGCTTCTCGCGCAGGGTCTCGACGAGCTGGCGGGCGAGTTCGCGCGCCTGATCGGTGACGGCGCGGGGCAGGGTGGCCTGCGTGATCAGCAGCGGCAGGCACTCGTGCTCCGGCCGGCGATAGGCGGCGGTGATCTTGGCGCGCAGCACGCTCTGCGGCTGGATCGACTGGGCGAATTCAAGGAACGGCTGGCCCGCCGGGCTTTCCGCCGGCTCCACCAGCTCCACTTCGCGCGGCTCCCCGGTGAGGCCGGAAATATCCTCGCCGCGCTCGATGCGCTCCACCGTGGACAGGAGCGATTGCTTGATGATCCAGTGCGGGGAGCGGCCAACCTTCTCGGCGGCCTCCTTCAGACGGGCGCGCAGCGCGTCGTCGATCTTAACGCCAATGGTGGTCGCCATGGTTGCCTCGGCCGGTCTTGCAGCGGGAAGACGGGTTGCGCCGCGCGAATGAAAAGGCGCAACCGTTCTTCAATCCATAGCGCAACCCTTTGCGGCGGAAAAGACCGCAAAGGAGGCAGTCTGTCGATATCGGCGCCATGCCTGCGGTTTCGGCAACCGCCGGATGCCGGCGCCGCGCCGGTTCGCCTCAGGTCGGTGCGCCGGCGCGCGGCGCGCCCGCAATGCGTCCGGCGGCAATCACCGCCTGCGTGCGGCTTTCCACGCCCAGCTTCTGCAGCACGGCGGAGACATGGGCCTTCACGGTGGCCTCCGACACGCTGAGGGCGTGGGCGATCTGCTTGTTGAGAAGGCCCTCGCTCAGCATCATCAGCACGCGCAGTTGCTGCGGCGTAAGGGTGGCAAGGCGGCGAACGATATCCTCGTCGGTGTCGCCCTCGTCGATGGCAGTGCTGTCCGGCGGCACCCATTCGCCGCCGGCGAGCACGACGCTGACCGCGGCGCGGATCGCCTCGATGCTGCCGAGCGACTTGGGGATGAAGCCGGCGGCACCGAACTCCATGGCGCGGCGAATGGTGGACGGCTCCTCGGTGGCCGAAACCACCACCACCGGAACGGCCGGATATTGCGCCCTGAGATAAAGCAGACCGGAAAAGCCCTGCACGCCGGGCATGGTCAGGTCGAGCAGGAGAAGATCGATATCGTCGATGCGGTCGAGCAGGCCGACGACCTCGTCAAGAGAGCCGGCCTCCTCGACGACAACGTCGGTGTCCAGACCCTCCAGAACCTGGCGCAGGGCGCCACGGAACAGCGGATGGTCGTCCACGATCACGAAGCGATGTCGCGGCGTCGCTGACACGGGTGGCTAGCCTCTCTCTCCCCGGGGTCTTTCGGGGCCGGCGGACCGTGCCACACGGCAAGCCATGTGGCGAAGTGCGGGCCGGCAACCCAGACCTTGGCATTATTCCGGGGAATTATCGGTCCACGGGCCGCGCCGTGCAACCTCATGACATCTGTTAAAGCGTGAATTTGCAGGTTTACACCTTGTCCGCGCTCGCCTGAGCGGGCCGGGTGTGGAAGAAAGGCGGCCGTGGTGCCGCCTGCGCAGGAGAAAAGAGCATGGCCGTCAGAGAGATCGTGTTCTTTCCCGATGCCCGCCTGCAGGCGCCGGCAGCGGCGGTGACCGACTTCGGCGAGGACTTGCGCGGGCTCGTCGCCGATCTCGCCGACACGATGGCGGCCGCGCCGGGAATCGGCATCACCGGGCCGCATATCGGCGTGCCGCTGCGGGTGGTGGTCATCCGGCTGGCCGCGGGCGAGCCGCTGCGGGTGTTCGTCAATCCGGCGGTGACGGAGGCGAGCGTCGATCTCGCCCGCGCGACGGAAGGCAGCGTTTCCATGCCGGGGGTGGTGGAGACGGTGGAGCGCCCGGCCCGGGTGAGCGTGCGCTATCAGGACGAGGCTGGAAACTGGCACACCGAAAGCCATGCCGGACTGATGGCGGTATGCCTGCAGCACGAAATCGACCAGCTCGACGGGCGCTTCTGGACCGCGCGGCTGTCGCGGCTGAAGCGCGACCGCGTCGTGCGCCGCTTTGCAAAGCTGCAGCGCGCCGCGGACTGAACCCGCCCCACCGGCTGCGGGCTGCATTTGCAAGTTATCCCCGCCGCCGGGGGGTGATCACTTGCCGTTGAACTGGTCGTCGAAGGCATAGCCCGCGCCGCGCACGGTGCGGATGGGATCCTTGGCCTTGCCGCGGTTCAGCGACTTGCGCAGCCGGCCGATGTGCACGTCCACGGTGCGCTCGTCCACATAGACGTCGTGGCCCCAGACGCCGTCGAGCAGCTGTTCGCGGGCAAAGACGCGGCCGGGCGAGGTCATGAGGAATTCCAGCAGGCGGAACTCGGTCGGGCCGAGGTGGATTTCACGTCCGCCACGGCGTACGCGATGGGTTTCCCGGTCGAGTTCCAGATCCCCCGACCTGAGCAGCGATGCCACCACTTCCGGCTTCGCCCGGCGCAGGATGGCCCTGACACGGGCCATCAGCTCCGGCACGGAAAACGGCTTGACCACGTAGTCGTCGGCGCCGGTGGCCAGACCGCGAATGCGCTCTGCCTCCTCGCCGCGCGCCGTCAGCATGATGATCGGCAGGCGCTCCGTCTCCTCGCGGGCGCGCAGCCGGCGGCAGAGTTCGATGCCGGACAGGCCGGGCAGCATCCAGTCGAGCAGCAGCAGGTCGGGCTGGTTCTCGCGCAGCCGCAGTTCGGCCTCGTCGCCCCGCGCGCAGGCCTCCACCGCAAACCCCTCCGCTTCCAGATTGTAGCGCAGGAGCAGGCTGAGGGCCTCTTCATCCTCGACGATCATCACCGACGGCATCGTCTGGCATCCCCGGTCGGGTTGGCGGAAGGGCCGCCGGCCCCGAGGCGCCGGTCACGCGGGCCGGCGCGACCGGGTCGCGCGGAACAAGGGTCGTTGCGCGGGGCCGGGCGTCAGGGCTGGCCGAACTCGATGGCGGTCAGCGCCGTGTCGTCCAGTTTCGGCCGTTCCAGCGCCGGCTGCTCGCCCGTCACCAGATAATGAACGTTCTCGGCGATGTTGGTGGCGTGATCGCCGATACGCTCGATGTTCTTGGCGCAGAACAACAGGTGCGTGCAGAAGGTGATGTTGCGCGGGTCTTCCATCATGTAGGTCAGAAGTTCGCGAAACAGCGAAGTGTACATCGCGTCGATCTCGTCGTCGCGGTTGCGCACGGCCTCCGCGCCGGCCACGTCGCGGCCGGTATAGGAATCGATCACCGCCTTGAGCTGTTCAAGCGCGATTTCGGAAATATGCTCCACGCCCAGCACCAGGCGCTTCGACTGATATTGCCCGTTCATCGCCACCACGCGCTTGGCGATGTTCTTGGCCAGATCGCCGACACGCTCCAGATCGTTGGAGATGCGCAACGCGGAGACCACCTCGCGCAGGTCGCGGGCCATTGGCTGGCGGCGGGCGATGATGGAAACCGCCAGTTCCTCGACCCGGCGCTGGGTCAGGTCGAGGCGCTGGTCTTCCACGATCACGCGCTGGGCAAGGGCGGTGTCGATGCGCGACAGCGCGATTACGGCGTCGGCCAGCAGCTGTTCGGCCTGTCCGCCCATTTCCGCAATCCAGCCGGCAAGCTGCTTCAGCTCGTCGTCATAGGCCACTACGGTGTGGTCGGCCATTCGGCAGCTCCAGTCTTCCGGTATCAGAGGTCGTCCGGCTGCCGGGTCGGTTGCCGCAGCCTTGTCTTGGCGCTTCTTTTATGACTCTCCCATGGTCATTTTATGAAGGTCCATGGCATTGATATTGCTGCCTGAATCGGAGAGTTCGCCATCGGCGGCCGGTTGCGGCGCGGCAATCTGCGCCGGCGGGCGGGCGGCGGGCAGGCAATCGAGCCGGACCAGAAAGGCCGCGCCCTTGCCGGGCTGGCTCTCGACCGAGAGCCTTCCGCCGTGGCGGGCCAGAATGTGCTTCACGATGGAGAGGCCCAGCCCGGTGCCGCGTTGCGCGCGCGAGGTGGCGACATCGACACG
>DAIPYB010000326.1:0-4079 GCA_036782955.1 Pseudoxanthobacter sp.
AGCCGGTGGCCATGATGATGCGTGCCGACATGGCCAAGGCCTCGGTGCCGGTCGCCGCGGGCGAACAGCGCATTGGCGCCAGTGTCGACGTGGTCTGGGAAATCGAGCGCTGAGTCTTATTTAGTCCTATGAAAACAGGGCCGGTGGCTTGCTGCCGGCCCTGTTTGCTACATCTTTCAATTGCGATTGCAGGAGCCTAAACTCAGTTCTGTCCATCAGCGAGCGCGGTAACGAGCCGGCCTGACGGATTTTGCGGGAGAGAAAGCCATGACCGCTGCCGACAAGAACCGCGTTGAAGCGGGCGCCGGCCGGGACGAGTGCGAGAGCGAGGCCTTTCGGGCCGCGGCGCTGCTGGCCGGGGTATCACGCACGCTCCTCGTCACGCTTTGTGCGCGCGCTCGTGGTCGGCAGCTTTTTCCCGCAACCGGCTTTTCCGATCCGCTGGCGGAGGCCTATGCCGCGGCACTCGGTCTGGAACCCGCCGATTATGCCCGCACAGCGGAATGCGTCTATGGTGTGGTGCGTCGCTCGCAGGCCATCGACAGCCTTGTTCGCCGTTTCCTGGCGGAGCATGGCTCCATTGTCGTGCTCAATCTCGGTGCCGGCCTCTCGACGACATTCGAGCGCCTTGGCGAGCCTGCGACCGGTGATGAGGTTCTGTGGGTCGAGGTGGACCTGCCGCAGCCGGCCGTGCTGCACGCCGCCCTTGCCCCTGCCCATGACAGCCGCCGGCTGATCGCTGCCGATGTCGAGGCCCCCGGCTGGACGGCTGGCCTCAATCTGCCGGACCGCCCCCTGCTGGTGATCGCCGAGGGACTCGTACCATATCTGACGCGCGAGAGTTTTGGCCGTCTTCTCGCCGAGCTTGCGGACCGCTTTGGCGACCGGCCCCTGCGCATGGTCTATGACGGCTTTGCCTTCACCATGGAAGGCATGGCTCGCTTCCATGCCTCGATTGGCCCGCTGGCGCGGGCGGACAGCGGTATCGAATTTCGCTTCGGCGCCCGCTGCCGGGCGGACTACACCGCCGGCAGCCATAACTGGACGCTCGCCGCGCTGCTGCCGCTGATGGATGGCCTCAGTCCGCTTCACGGCTTCAGCTGTCGGATGTTTTCGGCTACGTTCGGCATTCCCTTCTATGCCGTGGCGGCAATCGATCATCTGCGCCGCTGAAGCAGCTGAATTTGCTGTTGCGCACTGCAGCGCAAACCGGCAAGCAAACCATATGGCAGAACGGCGCACGGTGCTGCGTCCGCGCCGGACAACGCAATGGAACGATCGCGATGACCAACACGTCCTCCGCCCCGCTTCAGCCCGCTCCGGTGGTTGAGGCCGGCTCTGTGCGCTTCGGCAATGCTCTGCCGCTGGCGCTGATCGCCGGTCCCTGCCAGATGGAGAGCCGGGATCATGCCCTTGAGATCGCGCTGGAACTGAAGGCCATCTCGGAGCGGCTGGGCATCGGGCTGGTGTTCAAGGCTTCGTTCGACAAGGCCAACCGCACGAGCCTTTCGGGCAAGCGCGGCATCGGCCTTGAAAGCGCGCTGCCGGTATTCGACGAAATCCGCTCGCGCACCGGCCTGCCGGTCGTCACCGACGTGCATGAGCGCGAGCAGTGCGCGCCGGTCGGCGAGGTCGTGGACATCCTCCAGATTCCGGCCTTCCTGTGCCGCCAGACCGATCTTCTCATCGCCGCCGCCGCCACCGGCCGCGTGGTGAATGTGAAGAAGGGCCAGTTCCTTGCGCCGTGGGACATGAAGAACGTGATCAGCAAGGTTACCGGCGCCGGAAACCCCAATGTCCTCGCCACCGAGCGCGGCGTCAGCTTCGGCTATAATACGCTGGTCACCGACATGCGCGCCCTGCCGATCATGGCGCAGACCGGCGCGCCGGTGATCTTCGACGCCACCCACTCGGTACAGCAGCCGGGCGGTCAGGGCGGGTCTTCCGGCGGTGATCGCCGTTTCGTCGAGCCGCTGGCGCGCGCCGCCGTGGCCGTGGGCGTGGCCGGTGTGTTCATCGAGACGCATCCCGATCCCGACAACGCCCCCTCCGACGGCCCCAACATGGTGCCGCTGCGCGATTTCGAAGCCCTCGTCCGCCGCCTGATGGCGTTCGACGCCGTGGCGAAATCCGCCCTCTGAGGAAGTTGCGCACAGCCGACAGCCACGCGAGTGGTTGACGGTCGTGCCGATTCCCTTTACGCGAAACCCAGCGCGCAGGACCGTCCGATCCGGCCCTGCGTCGCGAGCCCGTAGCTCAGCCGGTAGAGCACGTGACTTTTAATCATGGGGTCGAGGGTTCGAGTCCCTCCGGGCTCACCAACAAAACCAAGCGATTAGCGTTTGCTGTTGGTGATAAGGAAAGCGGTCCAGGCACGGGAAGCCAGCTTGCCGCCGCTCATGTCGGAATCGCGGGATTATAGTCGGTCTTTGCGGGACCTTTCAGGCAGCCCTGTCGAAATAGGGCGTGCTGTCCGATGCTTCCGATTCCAGCGCGGTACCTAACTCGGTGTCCCAAGAACAGTGGTGGGCCAAGGCGCCGTGTTGGTTGCCGCGGGCGGCGTGGTATTTCACGTTAAGCTCTCTGGGCGCCCGCTCAGGCAGGACACAAACGGGGAGGAGCGGCATGCGCAGCGCGATATGGCGATTTGGAGTTGGGCTGGCCTTGCTGACGGCCGGGCTGCCTGCGAGCGCGTTGGCGGCGGATATCTGCGACAGCGATACGGCCGATCAGACGACGCTGGACCAGTGCGCCGACCGTGACCGGGTCGCGGCTGATCGTGCGCTGAATCAGGTCTACCAGCAGGTAACGCAACGGCTGGCCGGCCCCGATCTTCTGGACCGCAGGAAGGCGCTGCTGGCCGCCCAGCGGGCTTGGATTGCCTTCCGCGATGCACAGTGCCGGCTTGATTCTGTTGGGGTCGATGGCGGCAGCGCCTACCCCATGATCTATGCGGATTGCATCGCTGGCCTGACGCAGGCACGCACCGCAAAGCTCAAGACCTATCTCTCCTGCCAGGAGGGCGACATGAGTTGCCCTGTACCGCCTGCGCCCTGAGCTGTGCAGGCCCGCTCGTGTCGGGCCGGAGAGGGGACCGCACCGAAAACCCCGCGCACCGAATGGTGGCGGGGCTTTCCGGGGAGTACGAAACGCTCAGCTCACCAGTTCGAGATGACGTTTTTTACGCCGTTCACAGCCCCGGCGATGCCGCCCGCGATGCTGCTGGCGATGAGGCCGGGCGGGCCGCCGAAGGCGCCGATCTGCCAGCTCGACTGAATGCCGGAGGCAGTCGAGTTCGCGATGGTTCCCACAATATTGCCGAAGGACATGCCGCCGCTGACGGTCTCCAGAGCAGCATCGTTCAGGGCGATGGTTTCGATTTCGGTGTTCATCGTCTTGATCTCCTCTCTATGCAGGCCGGTGGCCCGCCGTTTCGTTGAGAGGAGATTTAGGCTCCGCCGCTGACACCAGCCTTACAGGTTTCGGGCCTGCCGTTGTGGGAGAGGTGAGCGGTGGGAGACGGCGCGGACCTTATCTGGTTGCGCAGCGCCATCTCACGGTATGGAAAGGTGCGGGCGAATTTGGCCTTCCACTTCTGGATGCTTACTTTGCTGGCGCCGTGTTCGCGGCACAGGCCCGACACCGCACCACCCGCCTCATGCTCTGGCCCTCGACTTGGGCCAAAGCGAACTACAAACCGGATCAAGCCAGAGAGGCGTCGTCAAAGGCCGGATTTTCGGATGGCGCACTCCCTTCTTATGGTTCGATCGCGGCGTAAAGTGCCCGGCTCAGGTCGGTGGAGAAGCGTCCGCCGTTCGACATGCCTTCGAGCGCGGTGTTGGTGAAGGCAACCAGCGTCAGGCCCCTGCCGGGATCGACGAACCAGCTGTGGCCGTAGGCGCCGCCCCAGCGCCAGCTGCCGGACGGCTCCGTCACGCCAGCCACCGTCGCATCGCGCAAGATGGAAAAGCCGAGGCCATAGCCCCAGCCGGGCGAGCCTTCGATATCGAGTCCGGCGATATGATCGCGTGCCATCTCATCCGCGTGCTTGGATTCCATCAACGGTCTCCCACCTGATC
>DAIPYB010000327.1:0-4074 GCA_036782955.1 Pseudoxanthobacter sp.
CCACGCGCGCAGGCCCGACGGATCGTCGCGCCATTCGAGACCGGCGAAGCGCTGCTCGATCGGCACCGTTGCAAGATCGGGAAACTGGCCGAGCAGCCCCCGGCAGAACTACCGCCAGCCGACCTCTGCCAGGAATTTCGCCGCGCCCGCCTCCCGCCCCTCGGAACGGACGCCCACGCTGTGGAAGATGCGCCGCGGCGAAATCTGGCCGAAGCGCAGCGCCGGCGACAGTAGCGAGGTCGCTTCGCGGCCGATGTCGTCGCGGGCGCCGGCATAGCCCGCAAGGTCGTTCTCGATGAAACTGTCGAGGCGGGCGAGCGCCATAGCCTCGTCCGGGCCGCGACCCTGCTGCATCCACGCCGCGCGCAGTCCGCCCGCCCAGTCGGGACGCGCCGGCAACAGGCCCGGTTCCCCCAGCGGCACTCCTGGCGGCGGATCGGAAAGGCCGTTCATGGCCCCCGGCGCCGGCTTCGGCAGCTTCGGCGCCGGGCCGGCCATGGCCGCCCGCCAGAACGGCGTAAACACGCGATAAGGCGCGCCGCTGCCGTTTACGATGGCCCCGGGCGCAAACAGGCGGTCGCCAAGAAAGCGCCGCACCGTCCTGCCCTGCCCGGCCAGCACGGCGGCAACGCGGGCCTCGGCGGCGGCAAGTGCCGGATCGGCCCGCAGGTTCCACACCACTTCCCCCGCCCCGCAAGCCTCCGCCACCGCCGGAACCACGGCCTCAACCGGCCCGCGCCGCAGGACCAGCGGCACCCCGAAGGCGGAGAGACCGGCGGCAAGGCCGGCGAGCGCATGATGCAGCCACCATCGCGCCGCGCCACCGGTCGCACGCCCGGTTTCGTCGTCGAGCACATAGAGTGCCGCCACCGGCGCGCCCGTGGCGGCTGCGGCGGCAAGGGCGGGGTTGTCGTCGAGACGCAGGTCGTCGCCGAACCACACCAGCACAGGGGCCGGCGCGGTTTCAGCAGGAAAAGGCTGGGTCATGGAGAAAGCCGGGTTATGAGGAAAGCCGGGGCTCCGGTCAGTGGAACGGACGGTCGGGAAGACGGAAAAGGGCCCGGAGGGGTTTACCCGCCGGACCCCGAGCCATATGCGCGGGCTTGCGGCCCCGCTCAGGCCGCGCGCTTCAGACCGCCAGCCGTGATGATGAAATCGGCCACGCTGTCGACGCCGACACCGCCGCGGATATTGGTGAACACCCACGGCCGCGCGGGCCGCATGCGCTTCGTATCGCGTTCCATCACCTCGAGACTGGCACCGACATGGGGCGCCAGATCGATCTTGTTGATGACCAGCAGGTCCGAGCGGGTGATGCCGGGGCCGCCCTTGCGCGGGATTTTCTCGCCGCCCGAAACGTCGATCACATAGATCGTGATATCGGCGAGTTCCGGCGAGAAGGTCGCCGCCAGATTGTCGCCACCCGATTCGATCAGCACCAGATCGAGCGCCGGAAACCGGCGGTTCATGTCCGCCACCGCCGCCAGATTGAGCGAGCAATCCTCGCGGATGGCAGTGTGGGGGCAGCCGCCCGTCTCAACGCCCATGATGCGGTCGGCGGCCAGAGCGCCGGTGCGCGTCAGGATCTCCGCGTCTTCCTTGGTGTAGATGTCGTTGGTGATCGCGACGAGATTGTACTCGCCCGCCAGACGACGGCACAGCGCCTCCATCAGCGCCGTTTTTCCCGAGCCGACCGGACCGCCGATGCCGACGCGAAGGGGACCGTTTTCAGAAGTCATGATCGAAACAGCCTCGTGTACTGGGTTTCGTGGCAAAGCGCCGCGATATCCGAGCGCCATGCGGCGCCGCCAAGCAGCGTGTCGAGTTCGTCCGCGCCGGCCGCCAGCACGCAGGCAGCATGGGCGACAATGGCGGGCACCAGCGCGGCCACCACCTGCTGGCCGCCGGTCTGGCCGACGATGCTGAGGCGCACGGCAGCGGAAACCAGATTGCCCGCAAGCCCGGTGAGAAAGCCTTCCAGCGCCGGTTTCAACGCGATGCCGTGACCGGCGGCGGCAACGGCCACTGCCACGGGATAGGCGACATCCCCGTTCCATGCGTCGGCCAGCCTGTCGAATACCGGCGCCGGCCACGAGGCCCGCGCGGCGATGACGAAGGCGTTGCCCTGCGTCACCGTCTCCAGCAGACGCTCGCGGCTTCCGCTGAGCGCAAGCGCCAGTTCGGCCACCTCTGCCAGATGGCTGAACGCGCCGGCCTGCGTGGCCTCGAAGGCCATGCGGAACAGCACCGCATCGTTATGCGGGCCGCCGTGGGTGAGAAGGTCGCCGAGCCAGCCACCGAGGCTGGCGGCGTCCCTGAGGTCGCCGGCCTCCGCCGCCCACTCCAGCCCGTGCGAATAGGCAAAGCCGCCCACGGGGAAAGCCGGCGACATCCACACCATCAGGGCCAGCGCGCCGTTCATCGGCTCAGGCATCCCGCGAGGTGTGGAAGTGATTGTGCGGCGCGTCGTCGCCGTGCAGCTCATCGTGGGCATGGGCGCCCTTGTTGTCGTGCACATGGGCATGAGCATGGGCGTGCGCGTGGGTCACCACCGTGCCGTCGGGCTCGACGTGGCTGTGCTCGTGGGCATGGGTGTGCACATGTGGTCGGTCCGGCGCGTGGCGATGAACACGGCCCGATGCCTGCGCATGAGAGCCGTGGTCATGAGAGCCGTGGGCGTGGCCATGATGGTCATGGTCGTGGGTGTCATGGTCGTGGCCGGCATGGCTATGGTCGCCGTGATCGTGGCCGCACCCACAGGCCGCGCCATGCTCGTGATCATGATCGTGGGCGTGATGATGATCGTGGTCGTGACCGGCCCCATGGGAATGACCGGCGTGGTCATGGTCATGGTCATGGTGATGGTCATGCCCGTGAGCGTGGCCTTCCTCCTCCGCGAAACGGTCGTGATGGTGGTGGCCGCCGCCCTGATCGTAGGCCCCGCGCTCCGGCCGGAACGGACGCACGACCGCCTCTACCCCGCAGCCGAGCCCGCGCACCATGTCGGCAAGGACGTGGTCGTCCTCTATGAAGATCGCCGCCGGTGTGATTTCGGCCGGCGTGTGGCGGTTGCCGATGTGCCAGGCGACACGGGCCAGCGCCAGCGCATCGTGCGCCGTCACCTTCAGCAGCCGCTCCTCCGCCGCCCGCACCGCCACCAGACGGTCGTCTTCCAGCACCAGCGCATCGCCGTCGTGCAACACAGTCGCCTTGCCGAGATCGAGCAGGAACGTCAGGCCTCCGTCGCCTGTCAGCACCACCCGCCGCCGGTGACGCCCGGCATGGTCAAGGGTCACGCTGTCGGTGACGCGGACGGCTTCTCCCGCGCCCTCGCGCAGAACGGAAATGGCTCGCAGCATGGGCATTCAGCCTTCTTCAAGAGCAGGCAGGAAAGACGCGGGGGCCGAGGCCCCCGCATCGGGCGCGACAACGCTCAGAACAGGAAATAGCGCTGCGCCATCGGCAGCACATCCACCGGCTCGCAGACCAGCAGTTCGCCATCGGCCGTCACCGCATAGGTCTCCGGATCGACGCGGATATCCGGCGTGGCGCTGTTGTTGACCATGGCGTGCTTGCCGATGCCGCCGCGGGTGTTCTCCACCGCCACGAGCTGACGCTCCAGCCCCAGCCGCGCGCCGAGCCCGGCATCGACCGCTGCCTTGGAAACGAAGCTCAGCGAGGTTGCCGTCAGCGCCTTGCCGAACGCGCCGAACATCGGGCGATAGTGCACCGGCTGCTGCGTCGGGATGGAGGCATTCGGATCGCCCATGGGAGCGGCCACGATGACGCCGCCCTTCAGCACCAGATCGGGCTTGGTGCCGAAGAAGGCCGGGGTCCACAGAACCAGATCGGCCAGCTTGCCCGGCTCGACCGAGCCGATGTGGCGCGACATGCCGTGGGCGATGGCCGGATTGATGGTGTACTTGGCGATGTAGCGGAGGGCGCGGATGTTGTCGTTACCGTCCTCGCCCGGCAGGGGACCGCGCTGCACCTTCATCTTGTGGGCCGTCTGCCAGGTGCGGGTCGTAACCTCGCCGATACGCCCCATGGCCTGACTGTCCGACGACATCATGG
>DAIPYB010000328.1:0-4059 GCA_036782955.1 Pseudoxanthobacter sp.
GCGCCGCCAGTCGCGCAGGAACTGGTTGAGCTGGCGCAGGCCGGACGGGATGAACTTGCCGTCCTTCTTGAACGTGATGCGGGCGGATTCGCCCGTATGCGTATAGTAGAGATTGAGCGTGCGCGTTTCGGCGCTGGCCGCCGTCGAACCGGCGAAGGCCAGACCCGCCAGCATCGTTCCGCCCACGAGGGCACGAAGGGCAGTCCGGCACAAGGAAGCGAGCGAACGGGGCAGATTTCCCTCCACCGGTACCTTGCCCGCCACCATGCGCGGGCCGCGATCAACAGAACGACGGTCGCAATCCGCAGCTGCGACGGGGCCGGCGGCCCGGTCGCCTGAAGCTGCATCCGCAAGGCTCTGTTGTGCGATCTCTGTCAAAATAGCAGCACCGTATCCTGTGCCGCTCCCGGCATGGCCCCGAAGGGCCAATCCGATGCAGCCTGAATCCCGCGTCCTGCCATAACCCGAAAACCGTTAACGAGCGTTTACCGTACCGACAACCTGATGGATAGCGTTGCCGATCTGCATCCACCAGTGAAATTTTTGTCGCCCCTTTGCGGCGCAATCGCGGCCCCGCGCCGGACCGCCCCGATCGGACCGCTTCCGGCGGCATCACATCGGAATTAGTATAAATCGATTTTTCCCTCGCTCATCATATTAAAATTCTTCTAATTTCGTTTTCGGGAAAATTCCCTTCCAAGAATTGACAAGTAGAGCGCAACAATCCAGTGTCCCGCCGATATTGAGACCGGTTCGCAAAATGTGCCGGCGCCGGGCGATGCCGGACGACACCTGATGCGTTGTGCCACAGGCCTGCCGGACACTGGCGGCACCCGCGCTTCAGCCCGCCGGAACGCGAAAAGACCGGCTCGCCCACCATCCGTGGCGGATCGTCGCGGAAGCCGCCGGCCAGCCCGGCGCCCGCGCCGGCAGACCGGGTCCCGGAGGACTGAAATGGACGCAACCGAAGTGCCCGCGGCCGCCGCCGCAGCAGCCGGCCCCGCCGCAGCCGCCCCTGCGACCGGAACGCCCGCCGGCCTGACGGACGCCGCCGCCGGACTGGCGCAGACGCCCCCGGCCGCCGGGCCGGAGACGGCGCTGCCCGTCGACGCGCTTCCCGCACCCGCAGGAATGACCGGCGGACTGCCGGCGGAAACGCTGGCGCCGCATCTGGCCCCCGCCGGCGGGCCGGTCGATGTCGCCGCCTCGATCCTGCCGCACGATCTGTCGCCGGTTGCCATGTTCCTGTCGGCCGACTGGGTGGTGCAGGCCGTCATGATCGGCCTGGGAGCGGCCTCGGTCGCGACGTGGACGATTGCGCTCTACAAGGTGCTGGAATTGTCGCGCAGCCGCCGGCGTGTCGCGCGCGGCCTGCGGCGGCTGGCGAGCGCCCCCTCGCTGGAGGATGCGGCGCGCGAGATCGGCCCCCACGGCCCGGTCGGCACCTTCGCCGCCTGCGCGCTCGCGGAAGCCGGGCTTTCCGCCGCCCTGCCCGCCGCCGGCATCAAGGAACGCGCGGAAAGCGCCCTCGGCCGGCTGGAGGCCGGCGAGGCGCGCCGGATCGCGCTCGGCACCGGATTGCTCGCCACCATCGGGTCCACCGCGCCTTTCATCGGCCTGTTCGGCACGGTGTGGGGCATCATGAATTCGTTCATCGGCATCGCGGCGGCGAAGACCACCAATCTGGCCGTCGTCGCGCCGGGCATCGCGGAAGCCCTGCTCGCCACCGCCGTCGGCCTCATCGCGGCGATCCCGGCGGTCATGATCTACAACCACTTCGCGCGCGGCATCGGCGCCTACCGTGCCGAACTGGCCGATGCCTCGGCCGCGGTGATGCGGCTCCTCAGCCGCGATCTGGACCGTGCCGCCGGGCGCGCGGCCGTGCGGCCGGCGGCGGTGCCGCTCGGTCTGGCGGCGGAGTAAGCGATCATGGCCGGACGCCTCAGCGACAGCGACGAGCTGACCGAGTCCCACGAGATCAACGTGACGCCGTTCATCGACGTCATGCTCGTGCTGCTGATCATCTTCATGGTCGCCGCGCCGCTTTCCACAGTGGACGTGCCGGTCGACCTGCCGGCCTCCAATGCCCCGCCGGCAACCCGGCCGGAAAAGCCGCTGTTCATCTCCGTCACCGCCGACCGCGCCCTGCATCTGGGCGAGGAGGCCGTGCCGGCAGACCGGGTTGGCGCGGCACTGGATGCCGCCACCGGCGGCGACCGGCAGACCCGCATCTTCGTGCGCGCCGACCGGGTCGTGCCCTATGGCGACCTGATGGAGGCGATGAACGCCCTGCGCGCCGCCGGCTATGTGAAGATCGCGCTCGTCGGCCTTGAGGGTGCCCCCGGGCAGCCAGGTGCCGGGCAGCCAGGTGCCGGGCCGTCTGGTGCCGGGCCCTCCGGCGCCGGAAAGCCGCAGCCATGAGCGCGGCACGCAACGCCCTGCCGCCGGGTCATCCGCCGGTTTCCCCGGGCCGCTGGCGGGTTGCCGGCTGGGCCGCCTGCGCGGTCGTGGCGCTGGCCGCCCACGGCACGGTGGCGGCGGCCGTACTGTCGCGCGGGGAGCCGCCCATCGCCGGCGAAAGCCCCGTGCCGATGCCGGTCGAGATCGCCACCATCGCCTTCGAAGACCCGGAAGCCGTCAATTCAGCCGATGCCGCGGAGGCTAAGGGCGAATCGGAGCAGCCGGAAATCACCGAAACGCCGGTGAACGAGCCGCTGCCGGAAGCCGTCGCGGACAAGACGACCACGGTGGATGCGCCGCCCGAGCCGGAAGCGAAGCTGACCGAGGCACCGCCCCCGGAACCGGAGAAGGTGAACGAGCCCGAACCGCCGAAACCGGAAGAGCAGAAGGCGGAAACGCAGCCGGAGCCGCCGGTCGTCGATGCCGCCGCGAAGGAATCGCCGGCCGCCGAAGTGGCCGCGACCGCCGTGGCCGCGCCGCCGCAGGCAGAGCCCGTGCCCGTCGCACCGGCGCCGCCGGTGCGCAAGGTGCGGCCGAAGGAAAAGGTCCGCGCCGTGACCGGGGCGCAGAAGGCCGCGCGCACCCAGGTCGCAAAGGCCTCCACCGCCTCGCAGGCGGCAACGGGAGAGGCCGAGAACGCCGCACGCACCGCATCGGCAGCCGTCAGCCGCGATTTCGGTGCGCGGGTGCGGGCCGCCATCGAGCGGCGCAAGCGCTTTCCCCCGGGGGTCGACACCACCGGCGTGGCGGCGGTGCGGTTTACCATGGCCGCCGACGGCAGCGTGGTTTCGGTCGCGCTGGCGCAGTCCGCCGGCAACCCCGAACTGGATGCCGCCGCCCTCGGCGCGGTGCGCACCGCGCGCCTGCCGCCGATCCCGGCGGAGATGGAAAAGAGCCGCCTGACGATCACGGTGCCGATCCGCTTCCGCCGGTGAGGAAACGCTCGATGGAAAAGGGCCAGCGCGCGGCAACGCGCGCGGATGGCGCGCAGCACCGTTTGCGATAGTCTGCGCGCGCCGGCCCTCCGCCTTGCGAGGGGGCGTCTCCAGCGTGAGTTTTTCCGCGATGCTCTATGTCTGCCCGCTGTCGCAGCTTGCCCGGGTGGTGTCCATCACCGGCGCCCGCCACATCGTGACGCTCATCAACGCCGACACCCCGGTCGCCCGCCCGCTCAGCGTCGCGCCGGAGAACCACCTCTTTCTTGGCTTCAACGATATCGTCAGCGACGAGCCGGGCATGACGCCGCCGGGCGCGGACCATGTCGAGCAGCTTCTCGGCTTCGTCGGCCGCTGGCCGCGGGAAAAGCCGCTGGTCATCCACTGCTTCGCCGGTATCAGCCGCTCCACGGCGGCGGCCTTCATCACGGCCTGCGCGTTGTCGCCGGAGCGTGACGAGGCGGAAATCGCACAGACGCTGCGCCGGACCGCGCCCTCCGCCACGCCGAACGCCCGCCTCGTGGCGCTGGCCGACCGCCAGCTCGGCCGCGAAGGCCGCATGTCGGCAGCCATCGCCGCCATCGGGCGCGGGCGCGATGCCTTCGAGGGCAACCCCTTCCGGCTCGATCTGTGAGGCCGCCCCGCCTCAGCTCCAGCCGCCGCC
>DAIPYB010000329.1:0-4058 GCA_036782955.1 Pseudoxanthobacter sp.
CCGGTGCCGACCTGCCGCCGCTGCCCGATCTGGTGGTGGAGCCGATCGTGCGCGCGGCGCTTCTGGAGGATCTGGGCCGTACCGGCGATATCACCTCCAACGCCGTCATCCCCGCCGGCACGCCGATCTCTGCGGTCATCGCCACCCGTCAGCCGGGCGTGGTCGCCGGAACGGCCGCCGCCGCCATGGCCTTCCGCCTGATCGACCCGGCCGTCCGCGTCACGATTGAGCGCAGCGACGGCACACCGGTGGAACCCGGCGACGTGGTCATGCGCGTCGCCGGCCCGGCACGCGCCGTGCTGGCGGCAGAGCGGGTGGCACTGAACCTGCTCTGCCGGCTGTCCGGCATCGCTTCCGCCACGGCCGGTCTGGTGGCAATCGCCGCCGCCAACGGGCATGCCCGCATCGTCTGCACCCGCAAGACCACGCCGGGACTGCGGGCGCTGGAGAAGCACGCGGTGCGCGCGGGCGGCGGCTCCAACCATCGCTTCGGCCTCGACGATGCCGTGCTCATCAAGGACAACCACATCGCGGTTGCCGGCGGCGTCACCGCAGCGCTGACGCGGGCGCGCGCCAATGTCGGCCATCTGGTGAAGATCGAGATCGAAGTCGATACGCTGGCCCAGCTCGACGAGGCGCTGGCGGCCGGCGCCGATGTGGTGCTGCTCGACAACATGAGCCCCGCTACCCTGCGCGAGGCAGTGACGCGCGTGGCCGGCCGGGCGGTGACGGAGGCTTCCGGCCGCGTCAACCGCGATACCGTCGGCCCCATCGCGGCGGCAGGCGTTGACCTGATCTCCGTCGGCTGGATCACCCACAGCGCGCCGATCCTCGATCTCGGCCTCGATTTCGATGCCGGCGTGGAGCCGTCGCTGACCTGAACCGGCGCCTGCGACACGAACGCTGCGGCACCGGCGGCACGCCGCCGGTTGCCACCACACGCGCACCAATGATACCGAAGGGCGAGATATCCTTCGTTTCCGCACTGACACGCCCGACGGCCTACATGCCCGCGCGGGCGCCGGGTCCGTTGCCCGCCCCTTCAGAGTGGCCGAAGCCGAACGAGACCACGCCACCTGTCAGGGCCGTCCGCGATGCCTGCCTCCGCTTCCAACGCCGGTTTCCCGGCCTCCGCGCCTCTCCAGCCGGGCGACGGCATCGTGCTGCGCCCCGCGCGCGACGACGACGGCCCCGCCATCGGCGCGCTGCTTGCCGCCGTGTTCGCCGAATATCCGGGCTGCGTGTTCGTCGAGAGCGAGTTTCCGGAACTTACCGCACCGGCAAGCACCTTTGCGGCGGGCGGCGGCTGCCTCTGGGTGGCTGAAGCTTCGGCGGACGGTTCGGTCATCGGCAGTTTCGGCATCCTGAAAAGCCCGGAACCGAGCCGTTTCACGCTGCACAAGGTCTATCTTGGCGCCGCCACGCGCGGCCGCGGCCTTGCCCGCCGGATGCTGGCGCAGGCGGAAGCCTTTGCCCGCGATCAGGGTGCGCACGAACTGCTGCTGTGGACCGACACCCGCTTCCGCGACGGCCACCGCTTCTATGAGCGCAACGGCTTCGCCCGCCTGCCCGTGACGCGCTTTCTGGGCGATGCATCCGATTCGTGGGAATTCGCCTATCGGCGGCGGCTCGCAGCTGAACCGGGGAAGGACGCATGACCGTCTCCGCCACCCGCGCCGGCATCCGCACAGATCTCGGCAACACACCCGTTCTGGTGGCGGCATTCGCCATCTGCGCCTTCGTCGGTCTCGACACGACGATGAAGTTCCTCGGCCATGCCCTGCCGCTGGAGCAGACGGTGCTGCTGCGCTATGCGGTGGCCGTGCCGTTCTGCGTCGTGCTGTTCATCCGCCGGCCCCAGCGCCCCACGCTGGCGTCGCTGCGCGACAATTTCCTGCGCGCGGCGCTGATCGTGATCATGGCGCTGACGTTCTTCTATTCCGTGTCCGTGCTGCCGCTGGCAGAGACCATGGCGATCCAGTTTCTGGCGCCGTTCTTCATCGCCATCCTCGGGCGCGTCATCCTGAAGGAGCCGCTGCACCGGCGCATTCTGGTCGGCCTCGGCATCGGCTTTGTGGGGATCCTCGTCATCCTCTGGGGCCAGATCGGCGGCCGCCATGGCGACAAGGCCCTTTGGGGGGCGCTGGCGGCACTGGCGGCGGCATTGGCCTACGCGCTCTCAAACGTGCTGGTGCGGCTGCAGTCCGGCCGCGATTCCCTGCCGCTTATCGTGCTGGCGCAGAACCTCGGCGCGGCTCTGCTGATGACGGTGCCGGGCACGATGGTGTGGCAGCCGGTGGACCTGAAGCTGGCGGCGCTGTTCGTGGCGGTTGCGGTGCTGGGAACGACGGGGCAGATCTCAATGATCTGGGCGCTGGCCCGGGCGCCGGCCTCCCGGCTGGCAGTGCTGGAATACACCGCCTTCCTGTGGGCGAGCCTGTTCGGCTATCTGGTATTCCGCGAAGTGCCGACGGCAACCACGATCGCCGGCGCGGCGATCATCGTGGGCGCCTGCCTCTATGCGCTGCGCCTGCCGAAAAGCGCCGGCTAGAGCATAAACCCGACCGGAGCGAAACGAGGGTCGGCAGGATTATGCTTAAAGCATAACGGCTTAGAGCGCCGGTCTGGTTCGGTCTGATCGAAAGACGCTCCAGAGCGCTTTCGCGCAAATCAGCGTCCGACAAAAGGAAAGGGCCGCAGGCGGTTTCACCCGCCCGCAGCCCCCGGCCTCGCCGACCATGAAGCGCACTCTTCCACGCAAATCACCACCAAAGTGTTGATGGCAGAGGCGCGGAAGGCCTCCTGCAGCGGCTTTTCTTAACCTTACGCAACCAGCTTGGCGGCGATGGTGGCAACGTGCTTGCCCTGATAACGGGCGCCGCCCAGTTCCACTTCGCTCGGCTGGCGGGAACCGTCGGCATCCGAAAGCGTGCTGGCGCCATAGGGCGTGCCGCCCTTCACCACGTCCACGCCGCTCTGGCCCGGATAGGAATAAGGCAGGCCGACGATGACCATGCCGTGGTGCAGCAGCACGGTGTGGAACGAGGTGATGGTCGTTTCCTGACCGCCATGCTGGCTGGCAGTGGAGGTGAACACCGAGCCCACCTTGCCGATCAGCTTGCCCTGCGCCCACAGACCGCCGGTCTGGTCGAGGAACTGCTTCATCTGCGAAGCCATGTTGCCGAAGCGGGTCGGGGTGCCGAAGATGATGGCGTCATAATCGGCCAGCTCGTGCGGGCTGGCGATCTCGGCTTCCTGATCGAGCTTGTAATAGAACTGCTTGGCCACCTCTTCCGGCACCAGCTCCGGCACGCGCTTGATGGTGACTTCGGCGCCGGCCTCGCGGGCACCCTCGGCAGCCGCCTTTGCGAGCGCCTCGACATGGCCCCACGACGAATAATAAAGAACGAGAACCTTGGTCATTTTTCAGCTCTCCTGCTGCGGGCCGCGCGGCCCGGCTTCTTCTCTTGAGGTGCGCGGGGGCGCATCATCCGGCGGCCCGCCATGGTCCCCTTCGCGGGGCTCGGGCAGGCACCCGGGCACGCCGCGCACCGGGAAAAGGACAGAAACAGACCCGGCAACGCCCGGCACGAAAGCGGCCGGCAGCCGGCGGCGATCCGACCGGCCGCCAGTGGCCGGCTGCCAGTGCATTGTCGCCCGCCCCAACACTTAAAGCCAGATCGCCATCGCGCCTATCGCCCGCACGGTGAACAGTGTGTCCTCCCCCGGCGCGTCTTTCGGCCCTTGCAGGGGGCGCCCGAAAATGAATCGGCCCGCCCTGTTGACTTCGCCGTAGGCGCCACCTACCTACCAGACGCCGCTGGCACTCGCCTTTCGGGAGTGCCAGCGCGGCCTCTGGCGGCGCCCCCGCCGGGCCTGCCCCGCTTCCGGTTCGCGCGAACGCGGCCGGTTCCCGGGTGGCGGGCTTTTGCGCGGGCACCGGCGCCGCAGGCTACAACCGATTGAAACCACTAAGGAAAAGACCCCAATGGCTTTCCGTCCTCTGCATGATCGCGTGGTCGTTCGCCGCGTTGAGTCCGAAGAGAAGACCAAGGGCG
>DAIPYB010000330.1:0-4058 GCA_036782955.1 Pseudoxanthobacter sp.
GGTGGGGCTGGAGCTTGCTCTTGCCCGGCCGCAGGCGGTCGCCTCGCTGGTTCTGGTCAATGCGTGGGCACAAACCGAGGCGCACACGCTGCGCTGCTTTGCCGCCCGCAAGGCACTGCTGCTCGACACCGGCATCGAGGCCTATGTGAAGGCGCAGCCGATCTTCCTCTATCCCGCGGCATGGATGGCGGAGAATGCCGACCGTATCGCGGCCGACGATGCCCACGGCATCGCTCATTTCCAAGGGCGCGACACCCTGTTGCGCCGCCTCGGCGCACTCGAAGCCTTCGATATCACGCCCCGCCTCGGCGACATCGCCGCGCCTGCGCTGGTGATGGCGACGCGCGACGACATTCTGGTGCCGTGGACGGCCTCACGGAAGCTCGCCGCCGGCTTGCCGGCGGCACGCCTTGAAGTGTGGCCGGAAGGCGCCCACGGCTTCACGGCCGTCCTGCCGGAAGCCTTCAATACCGCCGTGCTCTCTTTCCTCGCCGCCACGGCGGCCCCCCGGCCCTGAATCCGCTGTTTCCCGAACTGTTCTTTTTCGAGGTTTGTCATGACCATGCCGGCCCGGCCTGACCATCTGGCACACCCGCTGCCCGCCGAAGCTGTGTTGCCGCCGGTGGACCGGTCGCTGTTCCGCGAAGGCATGGCGGCGCTGGGAGCCGCCGTCTCCATCGTCACCACCGACGGACCGGGCGGTCGGGCCGGTTTCACCGCCTCGGCGGTGTGCAGCGTCACCGATACGCCGCCGACGCTGCTGGTGTGCATCAACCGGTCCGCCTCGGCCTATTGTGCCTTCGCCGACAACGGGGTGATGTGCGTCAACACCCTGTCGCACGATCAGGAACAGCTTTCCAACCTGTTTGGCGGCAAGACGCCGATGGATGAGCGCTTCGCCGCAGCCGGCTGGATGGGCCTCGCCACTGGCGCTCCGGTACTGGCCGGGGCCGCGGTGTCGTTCGATTGCCGGGTCACGCAGTCGGTGGATGTCGGCACCCACCGCGTCCTGTTCGGCACGGTGCAGGCGATCCGGCATGGCGAGCAGGCCGGCAGCAGCCTGATTTATTTCGACCGCCGCTATCACGCCCTGCACCGCCGGGCCTGACCCTCTATCCCCTCTCCCATGCAGAAAGCAAAAGCCGCGCCCGGCATGGACCCGCCGGGCGCGGCTTTGTTGTCGTTGTGGCATGCCGTCAGCGTTCGCCGCGGCGATAGGGCACCATCAGCGCCTGCGGCACCCGCGCCCGGCGCGACATCACCAGCAGCGCCACGATCGACATCAGATAGGGGATCATCAGGAAGACCTGATAAGGCACCGCCTTGCCGACAATGTGCTGCAACCGCAACTGATAGGCATCGAACAGCGCAAACAGGATCGCGCCCAGCAAGGCCCGCGACGGCTTCCACGAAGCAAACACCACCAGCGCGATACACACCCAGCCCCGCCCCTGCACCATGGTGGGAAAGAACGAGTTGAACGCCGACAGCGTGAGGAATGAGCCGCCGACCGCCATCAGCGCACTGCCCGCCACCACCGCGCCGATGCGCACATGGATGGGGTTGATGCCCTGCGCCTCGGCCGCATGCGGGTTCTCGCCGACGAGGCGCACGGCCAGCCCGAGCGGCGTGCGCGTCAGCCCATAGGCGGCCAGCGCGATCAGCGCCAGCGCCAGCCATGTCGGCGCGGTCTGGCGGAAAAACGCCTCACCGAGAAAGGGCAAATCCGAAAGGAATGGAATTCCAACCGGCTGGAACGGCGTCACCGTCGGCGGCGTACCGGAAACCGGCACCGCGAGGCGAAAGATGTAATAGGCCAGTGAGGAGGCAAACAGCGTGATGCCGAGGCCCGTCACATGCTGCGAGAGGCCGAGCGGCACCGTCATCAGCGCATGCAGCAGGCCAAAAACGGCGCCGCCGAGCGCCGCCGCCAGCACGCCGCCCCACAGATCGGCCCCCTGGAACACCGCGAGCCATCCGATCATGGCACCAAACGTCATGATGCCCTCGATGCCGAGATTCAGCACGCCGGCCCGCTCGCACAGCAGCGCCCCGAGGGTGCCGAACATCAGCGGCGTCGCAATGCGCAGCACCGCTGCCCACAGGCCGGCGGAAGCGAAGATATCGAGCGCGTCCAGCATCAGCGACGGATCCGGTAAGAGGTGAAGAGCAGCGCCACCAGCATCGTGAGCAGCGACAGCGAAACCGTCACGTCGGCAATGAAGCTCGGCACGCCGAGCGCCCGGCTCATGCCGTCTGCACCCACGAACATGGTGGCGACGAACAGCGCGGCGATGATGACGCCAACCGGATTGAGACCGGCGAGCATCGCCACCACGATCCCAGTGTAGCCGAAGCCGGGCGAGAGATCGGTGGTGACATAGCGCTTCACGCCGATCACCTCGATGGCCCCGGCCAGCCCGGCCAGCCCACCGGAAAGGCAGGCAACCCGCACCAGAACGCCGCGAATGGAAACGCCCGCGAAGGCCGCCGCCGAGGGGTTCAGCCCCGCCGCCCGGCTTTCCATGCCGAACCGGGTTCGCGCCTGCACGAACCAGATGGCCAGCGCGGCCGCAATGGCCACCAGCAGGCCGATATGCAGCCGCGAACGCGGCAGCAGCTTGGGCAGCACCGCATCGGCCACCACCGGCACCGATTGCGGCCAGCCAAACGCCAGCGGATCGCGCAGCGGCCCCTCGATCATCATCGACACGAACAGCAGCGCGACGAAATTCAGCAGCAGCGTCGTCACCACCTCGTCCACGCCGAAGCGCAGCCGCATGCCAAGCGGAACGAGCAGCAGGATCATGCCCGCAACGGCCCCCGCCAGCATCACCGCGGGGATCAGCGCATAGCCCGGCAATCCGGCCATGACGCCCTGCGAGCCGAGTGCAGCCGCGGTCAGCGCGCCGAGATAGAACTGCCCCTCGGCGCCGATGTTCCAGAGCCGGGCCCGAAAGGCCACCGCCGCCGCCAGACCGGTCAGGATCAGCGGCGTCGTGCGCGTCAGCGTCTCGGTTACGGAAAGGCGGGAACCGAACGCACCGATCAGAAGGCGGCGATAGCCCTCCAGAACCGGCGCGCCGGCCAGCGCGATCAGAATGCCGGTCAATGCAAGGGCGGCGACAACGGCAAGGAGGGGCGCGGATATGGCCAGTGCCAGCGGCACGTCCGCCCGTCGTTCCAGACGCATCAGGCGGCCTCCTCCCACGCCCCGGCCATCATCAGGCCAAGGCGGCGCGCATCCGCGGCTTCCACAGGGATGGCCGGCGAGAGACGGCCGCGGACGATGGCCTGAACCCGGTCGGCGAGTTGCAGGATTTCATCGAGATCTTCGGAAATGAGAAGGATGCCGGCCCCTTCGCGGCGAGCCGAGAGAATCTCCTCGTGCACCGCCGCCACCGCACCCTCGTCGAGACCGCGCGTCGGCTGCGAGGCGATCAGGATTTTCGGCGTGCTCATCAGGCTACGGCCCAGAATGAGCTTCTGCATGTTGCCGCCGGACAGCAGGCGAATGGCGCTGTCCGGCTTGCCCCCGCGCACGTCGAAACGCCGGATGATGGCCTCGGCGAAGGCCCGCGCCGCAGACCGGCGCACCAGCGGACCTTGCGTGAAACGCGCCTCGCCCAGTCGCTCCAGAACGGCATTTTCCCAGAGCGACATCTCACCGACAACGCCGTTGGCGTTGCGGTCTTCCGGCACGCGGCCGACCCCGGCCGCCACCAGGGCACGCGGGTCGGGCCGGGTGACGGCGCGGCCCAGCATGGTCAGGCGGCCTGCGGATGGCGCCGAAAGCCCGCAGACCAGTTGGGTCAGCGCCGCCTGCCCGTTGCCGGAAACGCCGATGATGCCAAGCGTTTCCCCGGCATGGAGGGTGAAATCCAGTCCCGCCAGCGCCAGCGCGCCACCAGCCGCCACATCGACGCCGCGGGCTTCGATCACTGGCGGGCCGGATGGCTGCGGCTGCCGCTTCGGCCGCACAACCCGGCGGCCTACCATCAGTTCGGCCAGTTCTTCCCGCGAGGTGCGATCCGCCTGCCGCTCGGCCACGACACGCC
>DAIPYB010000331.1:0-4048 GCA_036782955.1 Pseudoxanthobacter sp.
CGCACCTCGGCCGCCGGAATCGACCTTATCTGCGCTGGCAGCCCCAGAAGTGTGCACAATTCCAGCGTCGACGCCCGCGTCACGCCTTCCAGCACGCCGCGATCCGGGGTCGCCACCACGCCGTCGCGCACGATGAACACATTGAAGCCTGCCCCTTCGGTCAGGTTGCCATTGCCATCCAGCAACAGGGCAAAATCGGCACCCGCATCGCGCGCTTCGAACTGGCCGCGGGTGAGATCGCCCCAATGAAAGTTCTTCACCGTCGGATCGACCGATTCCGCCGCGATGCGCGGGGTTTCGGCGATCATCAGATGGGCACCGCGCGCCTGCATCTCGGGGCTCGCCACCCAAACCCACGGGATCGCATAGGCCGCGATATAATTGCGGGCGAACGCCGGGTGATAGACCTGGCCGGGCGCCGGGCGCCCGCGCAGGCAATCCATCGCCACATAGGCCTCGCGCAAGCCGGAAAGCTGCACGCAGCGCGTGAGAATGGCGCGGATTTCGTCATCGCTTTCCGCGGGGTCCATTCTCAGCGCCTTCATCGATGCGCGGAAGCGGCGGATATGATCCTCAAGGCGGAAGAACGCGCCACCCCACACTCCGACCACGTCATATGTGACGTCCGAGCGCCGATAGCCCCAGTCGGTGATCGGGATACGTGCCTCGGCGATGGGCATGAACTGCCCATCGATATAAGCCGCACCACGGGAATAATCCGGTTCTGCCATGTTCGCCTCCTTCAGCGCCCTGTCGCCCTGTCGGTCTCGGCAAGCGCCTCTTCCATGGCACCAAGGAAGGTGGCTGCGTTTTCTGCCGAGAACACCAGCGGCGGGCGAATCTTCAATACGTTGACCATCGGGCCGGAAGCGCTGATCAGCACGCGCCGGCGGCGCAGGGCATTCACGAGCCGGCCGGCATAGTCGGCATCCGGCGTGCGGGCAGCGCGGTCGCGCACCAGTTCCACGCCGATGAAAAGGCCCGCGTGGCGCACATCGCCGATGGCCTCGTGGCGCCCGGCCAGTTCCTCAAGCCCGGCGCGCATCAGGTCGCCGACACGGGCGGCATTGGCGACGAGCCCCTCGTCCCGGATGACATCCAGCACCGCCATACCAGCCGCGCACGACACCGGGTTGCCGCCGAATGTATTGAAATAACGGGATTTCCGGCCGAATATTGCCAGCAGTTCCGGCCGCGCTGCCAGCCCGGCCATCGGGTGGCCGTTACCCATCGGCTTGCCCATGGTAACGAGGTCCGGCACGATGGCGTGGCGGCTGAAACCCCACATGCCGGCGCCGGTGCGCCCGAAACCCGGCTGCACCTCGTCGGCGATGAAAAGACCGCCCGCCGCCCGCACTGCCTCGACCGCGCCGGCCAGAAAGCCGGCCGGCTCCGGCTGGATGCCGTCGCTGGAAAAGATGGTATCGCACAGAAACGCCGCGACCTTGTGGCCGCGCCATTCCAGATCGGCGATGGCTCCGCGCACCACCGCCTCCAGCCGCCGGCCGGCATCCTGCGCACCCAGGCGATAGGGATCGGGCGCCTGCACCAGCCGCACCTGATCGCCCAGCGCGACGCGCGTTCCGAGCGAGGGCGACATGGCGGCGATGGCCTTCGTCACACCGTGATAGGCGAAGGAGGTGACAATGACCCCGCTGCCGCCGGTCACCGCCTCCGCGATGCGCAACGCCAGATCGTTGGCCTCGCTGCCGGTGCAGGTGAACATCGCCTGCGAGAGCGGTTCAGGAAAGGTCGCCAGCAGCCGCTCGGCATAGTCCAGAATGGTGTCATCCAGATAGCGGGTGTGGGTATTGAGGATCGATGCCTGCCGGGCGATTGCTTCCACCACGCGGGGGTGGCTGTGGCCGACGCAGGCGACGTTGTTGTAGACATCCAGATAGGCATTGCCCTGCGCATCGTAGAGCCACACCCCGCTGCCCCGCACCGGATGCAGCGGCTCCTCGTAGAACAGGCGATAGGCCGGGCCAAGCAGGCGATCGCGGCGGGCGATCCGCGCGGCGATGTCCGCCGGCAGGTCGCCGCCGGGCACATAGCCATTGGCCATCGCCGGCAACGGGGTCGAGACACTCATGTCCGATCACTCCATGGCGCAGGCGCGCCGCAGCGTGGCCTGCGCATCGGCGCGGGCGAGGCCCGCAAGAAGAGAGAGCCCGGCGATGGCGCGCGGCTGGTTGCGCACGATATAGGGCCGGTTTTCGGGATAATGCGCCGCCCGCCACTCGGTGATGGTGATGGTGGCAACCTGCCGGGCCAGAATGAGGTCGAACAGCACCTCCACCTCCGCGGGCAGCAGCGGACTGGCGGCGTGGTAGGCCCCGACCAGTTCCGCGATGCCGGCCAGCGGCGCCTCCGCACTGCCCGCATGGTAGGCGGCGGCCACGGCCACATCGTTGATGCGCGGCGCGCGCACCATGTCGCCGAAGTCGATCACGCCGGTCACGGCTTCCGGCATCGCCGGATCCGCCAGCAGGTTATGGGGATTGAAGTCGTTGTGGATCACCTGTGCCGGCAACTGCCCCAGCACCGGCACGACATGATCGAGGAAGGGCTTCAGCCCACGCGCCGCCAGATCGCGCACCGCGCCATCGGCAATCGATTGCTGCAGCGAAGCCAGATCGGCGGCCCGCTTGAGATCCCACAACAGGACATGGTCTTCGCCCGGATGGCGGAAATCGGCCAGTGCCAGATCGAGTTCGGCCAGACAGCGACCGACGCTGCGCCGCAGTGCCGGAGAGGCCGGTACCTTGTGCAACGGCTCGCCCGGAAGATGGGTGACGATCCGCACCCGGCATCGCGCGCCGTCGGCCATCGCCACCACCACCTCGTGGCCCCCGTCGCGGGCGGGAATGACACGCGCGACCGGCACGGCGGGATTGCGCCGCCCGACATGAAGGAAGGCTTCCGTCTGAAAGGACGTAACGACCGGATCCTCGGTGGCGTTGACGATCTTCATGACCAGCCCGCGACCATCGGGACCGATGAGATGAAAATTGCGGTCGCGCTCGCTCGTCAGGGCGCGGGCCGTGACGGCAAGGCCAAAAAACTCGGCGGCGATGCGTATGGCATCGTCAACGCCGGCCTGCGGCGGCGCAGCGCTGAGAAGCTGGTGAGGCCAGTTCTGATCGGCAGCCATCGATAACGGCAATCCAGGTCTGATCCCGGCGCCACGCAAGGCGGCACCCGGACACACGGCAGCGGGGGAACCGCGATCATGGCCGACACGGCCCGACCGCGGAATGGACGCGACATTGCGAAAGCCGCGGAGCCCCGCGGATCGCAGAAGACAGGCGCACAACCGCTATGGCAGCGGCGCACAGATACAGCGCTGGGAAAATGGCCCGGTAAAAAAGCGTCGTCAGCCGCAAAGCGGCCCCCTTAACCGACGACGTCTGCCGGCCACGATGGCAATCGCAATTGCCATTTGGAGATACAGAGCTTGCCTGCATCTGTTTTCATAATGGCGTGATCACACGCGAAGATCAACGCGATTCTGCCGTGCCGCGACGGATTTTCCGCGCGCCGTCGCGGCGGTTGCCGCCTGCGATCTCAGCCAAAGATTATCTGGAGATGGCGCTCGAACGGCGCCACGATGCGCGCCGTGGCCGTATCGATATCGCGCGCCTCGACATTCAGCCAGTGCACATAAAGGATGTCGCCCTCATAGCCCAGCACCAGAGAGCCGGGGGTGAGCGCGATGGCGTTGGCCAGCACAAGCCGGCCCAGCGGGGAGACGAGCCGGGTGCGCACCCGGACAACGCCGGGCGAAATCGCGATCCGGCGGCTGAACACGAGCCGTAGCATGGCGAAATTGGCCCGCACCAGTTCAACGGCGAAAACCCACAGAAATGCCGGAAAAGCCTTTGCGGCTGCCCATGACCAGCGCACCTGCCGCCACACCGGGCTGATGCGCACGAACGCGCCGGCCAGAACGCCGGAAACGATAAGCCCGAGGACCGCGATATCGACGGCCAGTTCGGAGGCAATGGCCATCCAGGCAATGAACAGCAGGATCCAGAGGCAGATGAAG
>DAIPYB010000332.1:0-4041 GCA_036782955.1 Pseudoxanthobacter sp.
GCCTCGTCGGAGAACGACAGGGCGGTGCGCTCGTCGCCGTCATAAACGAGGCCGTGATAAATCTCGTCGGAGATGAACCACAGCCCGCGCGCATGGGCGGCCGAGATCAGCGCCTGAAGCGCCGCCGGCTGCATCACGGTGCCGGTCGGGTTGTTGGGGCTGGCGACCAGAATGCCCTTCAGCGGCTTTTCCGCGTGCGCCTGTCCCAGCCGTTCCGGCGTCAGCGACCAGCGGCTTTCGGCGGTCGTCTCGATTTCCACCGGCTCGATATCCAGCGCCTGAAGCACGTTGCGATAGGCCGGATAACCGGGAACCGGCAGCGCCACCCGCTCGCCGGCATCGAAGGCCGCCAGAAAGACGAGGTTGAAGGCGCCCGATGATCCGGTGGTTACCACGACGCGGTCGGGCGAAACATCGATGCCGTAGTGCTCGCCATAATGGCGGGCGATGCGTTCACGCAGCGCGCGCAGGCCCAGCGCCTCGGTATAGCCGATGCGGCCGGCATCCAGCGCCGCGCGCGCGGCCGCCAGCACCGGCCGGGGCGCCGGAGCGGAGGGCTGCCCCACCTCCATGCGCACCACTTCGGCGCCCGTTGCCTCGCGGGCGACGGCGGCGCTCATCACGTCCATGGCGATGAACGAATCGACGGCACTGCGGCGCGAAGGCTGCGGCAGGCCGCCGGCAGCTTGATGGGTGGCAGATTCGCTGGCAGCAGGGGTCTTGGTGACCTTGCTCATGGAGACAACTCCGGGTCTTCTCAGGTTGCCGCCGTGTTGCCCAATTGCTGCGCTTGAAATCAAGCTCTATTAGCGAATGCAGGGCCGGTCTGCGTCTGGTTCGCGTTTGGCTTTGGGGGCGCTGAAGACGGCATCGGGGGCCGTTGGCCAGTCGTATGCCGGTTCTTGCCGGTGCACGGGCCTGTTCTGCCCGCCCCTCCGGCATACGCATGGCCGCCGCGGAGCAGCATTCAGGAACCCAGAGAGCGCAAGACGACCCATGATCGCCCGATGCCTCACCCGGTTTGCCGCCGCGTGCCGAACGATCCGTCCGGCTTCCGCATCCCGTCCGGGCCGCTCCCGGTTCGCCGCAACGGCCGTCGCCATCGTGGCGGGCGTTCACATCGCCATCATGCCGGCGGTGGCGCAGGCGCAGAGCCGGAGCCTGCCGGTTGTGCGCGATGCCGAGACCGAGCAGTTGCTGCGCGATTACCTGAAGCCGATCCTGAAAGCCGCCGGGCTGCCCAACAACAACACCCGCGTGGTGCTGGTGAACGACCGCGCGTTCAACGCCTTCGTCGCCGACAGCCAGCGCATCTTCGTCAACACCGGCGTTGTCATCGACGCCAAGACGCCGAACGAGGTCATCGGCGTGCTGGCCCACGAAACGGGGCACATCGCCGGCAACCATCTTTCTCGGCTGCACGAGGCGGCGGCCCGCGCCCAGCTTCTGGCGGCCATCGGCATGCTGGCGGGCGCCGGCGCGGTGGCGGCGGGCGTTGCCTCCGGCTCTGCCTCCGTCGCCGGCGGCGGCGCGGCCGCCATGACCGGCGGCATCGGCATCGGCCAGCGATCGCTGCTGGCCTACCAGCGCGGCGAGGAGGACGCGGCCGACCGCTCCGCCCTCACCTACCTGCAGCGCACCGGACAGTCGCCGCAGGGCATGATCAAGACATTCGAGCGCATGGCGAACGACCAGCTCATGGCCGCCCGCTATGCCGATCCCTATGCCCAGAGCCATCCGATGGCCCGCGACCGCCTGCAGAATCTGGAAACCAAGGCCAAGGCCAGCCCCTACTGGAACGCCAAGGATTCCCCGGCCCTGCAGGCCCGCCACGATCTGGTCCGTGCCAAGCTTGCTGCCTTCACCGGCCAGCCGCAGACGGTTGCCCGCCAGTATCCGGCCTCCAACACGTCCCTGCCGGCTCGCTATGCCCGCGCGATTCTCGCCTACCGGCTGGGAGACAACGCGTCCGCCCAGCAGCAGGTGGACGGGCTGCTCAGGGAACAGCCCAACAATCCCTATTTCTGGGAGTTGAAGGGGCAGTCCATGCTTGAGCTGGGCAACCCCAAGGGCGCCGTGGCACCGTTGCAGAAGGCCGTGTCGCTGGCCCCCGGCGCAGCGCCGATCCGCACGCTCTACGGACAGGCTCTGGTGGGCACCGGCAATCCGGCGGATGCACGCAAGGCCATCCCCGAACTGAACCGGGCCGTTCATGACGACCCCGACGATTCCAGTGCCTATCGCTATCTCGCCATGGCCTATGGCCAGATCGGCGATAACGCGATGGCCGACCTTGCGACGGCGCGGGGCTATTTCGCCGACGGCGCCATTGCCGAGGCGAAGCACTATGCCATGCGCGCCAAGTCCGGCCTGAAGCCCGGAACGACGGCGTGGGTGCAGGCCGACGACATCACCTCCACCACCACGCCGCGCCCGCAACGCTGAAACGGCGCCCGCCGCCGTCCCGCTTTTCGATCCGATTTCCCTGCCCTGAACGGAACCCGCCCCATGAGCCGACCCCTGTTGCGACTGCCCCGCCTTCTGCCGATGCGCCTTGCCGGCGCCGGAGCCCTCGGCGTGGCCGTTCTGTCGGCCACCCTGCCGGCGCTCGCGGCCAATGACGGCTTCACCGACAAGCAGCGCGGCGAGATCGAGGCGATCGTGCGCGACTATCTGGTGAAGAACCCGGAGATTCTGATCGAGGTTTCCAACGCCCTGCAGCAGAAGCAGGAAGCCGCCGCGGCGGTGGAGCAGAAGGAAGCCATCCGCGCGCAGGCGGCCCTGCTGACCGGGGGCGACAACCAGATCGTGCTCGGCAACCCGCAGGGCGATGTCTCCCTCGTGATGTTCTTCGACTATAATTGCGGCTATTGCCGCCGTTCCGCCGAAGATATCTTCACCCTGATGGACAAGGATCCCAAGCTGCGCGTGGTGCTGAAGGAGTTCCCGATCCTCAGCGAAGGCTCGGTTGAAGCGGCCCGCGTGGCTCTCGGCGTTGCCGCGGTGGCGCCGGACAAGTATGCGGCCTTCCACCGTGCGCTGTTCAAGATCAACGGTCCTGCCGATGGCGACAGCGCGATGAAGGTGGCCACCTCGCTCGGCCTCGACAAGGCCGCGATCACCGCCGCCATGCAGAAGCCCGAAGTGACGGAAACCCTGCAGCAGACCCACGAGCTGGCGCAGGCGCTGCAGATTTCCGGCACGCCGTCCTATGTCGTCGGCGACACCGTCCTGCCCGGCGCGGTCGGTGCCGCGGCGCTGAGCCAGCGCATCGAGGCCGTTCGCAAATGCGGCGGCGCTACAAGCTGCTAATAAGCCGTTTCGCAAGCTGACAGGCAGAATCCGGCCCGCGCGGCCGGGTTCTTTTGCACTGCACGCCGACCCCATTTCCTCGCGGGCCGCTTGCGCCTATAAGGGAACCACTTTCCGCAGGCGACAGGACGCGGGGGCCTGAGCGGCCACATCCCGCGTCGCGGTCTTCACGGAAATCAGAGCACACAGGCCGCCCGGCCTTGCTTGCCCGCCCGCCGGCGGCCGGCACCGGGCAGATGGTTCGATGGCAGCGCGAATGGCAATTCCGATTCTCGTTCTCAATGGCCCCAACCTGAACCGCCTCGGCAAACGCGAGCCGGGCATTTACGGTTCAACCACGCTCGCCGAGATCGGCGAGCGGTGCGCGGCCGCCGGAGAACGTCTCGGACTGGCCATCGACTTCCGCCAGTCGAACCACGAAGGCGTGCTCGTGGACTGGATCCACGAGGCCTCCGATGCCGGCGTGCGGGGCATTGCCCTCAATGCCGGTGCCTACACCCACACCTCGGTGGCGCTGCACGATGCCATCCGGGCGGTGGGCCTGCCGGTGATCGAACTGCACCTCTCCAACGTTCACGCGCGGGAGGAGTTCCGGCATCACTCCTACATCGCGCCGGCGGCGGCCGGCGTCATCGCGGGCTTCGGCCCCATGAGCTACATTCTGGCGCTCGAGGCTCTGGCTGCCATGCTGCAGCCGGGCGGCAAAGGCTGAAGCCGGCCGCCCGCCGC
>DAIPYB010000333.1:0-4030 GCA_036782955.1 Pseudoxanthobacter sp.
AGCTTTCCGGCGGCAATCAGCAGAAGGTGGTGATCGCCAAGTCGCTGACGCAGAAGCCGCGTCTCGTCATATTCGATGAGCCGACGCGTGGCGTCGATGTCGGCGCGATCGCGGAAATCCATAAGGTCATACAGGGTCTTGCCGACAGCGGAATTGCCGTTCTCGTCATTTCATCCTACTTGCCGGAAATCCTCGTGCTGTCTGACCGCATCCTCGTCAGCCGCCTCGGGCGCGTGGTGGAGGAATTCTCGCCGGGCGAGGCGACCGAGAAGAAGATCATGTACGCGGCCGTCCACTGAGACACACCGGGAGGAAATGCAGATGTCCGTTACGTTTGACTTCTCCGGCCGCACGCTGGTTCTCACCGGTGCCGCCGGCGGCATCGGGCGCGCAATCGCCCGGCTCTTTCATGCCTCTGGCGCAAACGTGGTGCTGGCCGACCGTGACGACGGGCCGCTTGAGGCGCTTGCCGGCGAACTGGGCGGGCCTGCCCGCGTGGCGTGGCTGGGGGGCGATGCCGGCGATCCGGCGGTGGCCGCCGCCACCATCGCGCTCGCCACGAAGCGGTTCGGCGCCATCGACTTTCTGGTGCCGTCTGCCGGCATCTACCAGTTGGTGCCGATCCGCGACATGACGGCAGCCGACTGGCACGCCACCGTTCGCATCAATCTCGATGGTGTGTTTCATCTCGTGCACCACGCCCTGCCGGCACTGGCAGAGGGCTCGGCGGTCGTCAGCCTCACGTCCATGGCCGCCTATCGCGGCGGCTACAGCAACGCGCACTATTCCGCCACCAAGGGCGCCATCGTGTCGCTGACGCGCAGCCTAGCCCGCGAACTGGCCCCCGCGACCCGCGTCAATGCGGTGGCGCCGGGCATTATCGAAACGCCGATGACGCGTAATTTCATCGCCCGGCGCGGCGATGACACGGTGACCCAGACGCCGCTCGGGCGGTTCGGCACACCCGAGGAGGTGGCTTCCGTCGTGGCGTTCCTGTGTTCACCGGCGGCCGGCTTCGTCACCGGCGAAACCGTTCAGGTCAATGGCGGCCTCTATATGGCCTGATCCCGTTTGGCAGCGCCTTTCTCATTCGCCTGATCCGGCGCGGCCGGACAGTCCTTTCTTCATGCCGGCCCTCTTTGCGCCGGTCAGCAATTGAGCTTGTCAGATGAGCAGGCAACCTTATCCCCAAATTCTCGATGGCCGGCGGGCCCTCGTCACCGGGGCCGGGCGCGGCCTCGGCGCCGCGCTTGCGGCCGGCCTCGCCGCCCATGGTGCTCGCATCACGCTGGTCGATATCGATGCGGACAATGTTGCGCGCACCGTGGCCGCGCTTCGGGACGACGGCTTCTCCGCCGAGGGCTTCGCCCTCGATATCACCGACCGCGCCGCCGTGCGCGCCTTCGCTGGCGAGGATGCCGCCCGGCACGGTTCGCTCGACATCCTCGTCAACAATGCCGGCGTTGCCGGCAGGGCGGCGTTCGGATCGCCGGAGGCGCCGGAGGTGTGGGACCGCATCATCGCGGTCAATCTCGAAGGGGCGTTCAACGTCTCACACGCCTTCGTGCCGGCGCTGAGGGCGGCGGGCGGCAGTGTCGTGCACCTGTGCTCGGTCGCCGGCTTCGTCGCCGGCGGCTCCACGGCGGGCTACGTCGTCTCCAAGGGGGCGATCCGCTCCCTGACGCAGGTGATGGCGCGCGACCTTGCCGCGGAAGGCATCCGCGTCAACGCGGTCGCACCCGGCATCATGATGTCCGAAATGGCCACCGCCCAGCTTGCGCGCCCCGGCGGGGCCGACTGGTTTCTCAATCGCGTGCCGATGAAACGCATCGGCGAGGCCGACGAGATCGTCGGCCCGGTCGCTTTCCTTGCCTCACCGATGGCGAGCTACATCACCGGCGTCGTGCTGCCGGTGGATGGCGGCTTTCTCGCGGCCTGACCCGCGCCATTCCTGCCCAGAACGCCAGACAGTCCGGAGACCCCCGAATGCCCGACTTCATCGATCTGACGCCGATCAGTCCCTGGCGCGACCTGCGCGTGACGGAGGCCGACCGCTCCGGGCTCGATCCGGTCCTTGGCGCCACCATGCTGGTGCAGATGCACCTCATCAGGGCTTTTGAGGAAAAGGTCCTCGAACTGGCGGCACAGGGGCTGGTTCACGGCCCTGCGCACTCCGCCATCGGTCAGGAGGCCGGTGCCGTCGGCTCCGCGCTGGCGATGAAGCCGGGCGACGAAGTCAACGGCTCGCACCGCGCCCATCACCAGTTTCTGGCCAAGGCCCTTGCCCATATCGCGCCGGCCGGCATTGATCCGCAGGCCGTCTTCGGACAGGACCTGCGGGATCTCGCCCGCCGCACGCTGGCGGAAATCATGGGCCTTGCGGAAGGCTTCTGCCACGGCCGTGGCGGCTCCATGCATTTGCGCTGGAAGGAAGCAGGCAACCTCGGCACCAACGCCATCGTCGGCGGCGGCGTGCCGATGGCTGCGGGCGCGGCATGGGCCCACCGCCACGCCGGCACGGACAACGTCGTCTACAGCTATTTCGGCGATGGGGCGACCAACATCGGCTCCGTTCTGGAGACGATGAACGTGGCGGCTGCATGGAAGCTGCCGATCTGCTTCTTCATCGAAAACAACCGCTATGCCGTTTCCACCCACATCGATGAGGTGACTGCCGAGCCGCGGCTGTCGTCGCGCGGCGCCGCATTCGGCATCCCCGCGCTGCGGGTCGATGGCATGGATGCGGTCGCGGTCTATCTCGCCTGCGAGGAAGCCAACCGCATCATGCGTTCGGGCCAGGGGCCGGTGATCGTGGAGGCGGATGTCTACCGCTATTTCCATCAGAACGGTGCGTTGCCGGGTAGTGCCTTCGGCTATCGCACCAAGGCGGAGGAGACCCGGTGGCGCGAGCGCGACCCGCTGGAGGCACTCGCCGCCACGCTCGGCGAGCGCCAGATTCTGGGCAGCGAGGCGGTGGCCGCGCTGCGCACGCGGTGCGTGGCCCTGATGGACGATATCGCGGCAGCGCTGCTTGAGGAGGTCAATGGCCGCAAGCAGATCGTGCCGGCGCTTTGGCCCGACGAGACGTTCCGGGATTTCGGTATCCGCGGCGATCTGTCGGAATTCGCCGGAAGGCGCTTCGAGGAGCAGGAGACCTTCAGCGGCCGTATCGCCGAGGCCCGTTTTATCGACACCGTCGCCGATGTCATGACGCGGCGCATGGAGCAGGACCCGCGTATCGTCGTCATGGGCGAGGATGTCCACCGCCTCAAGGGCGGCACCAACGGCGCCACCCGCGGTCTTGCCGCGCTCTATCCCGACCGCATTCTCGGCACGCCCATCAGCGAAAATGCCTTCACCGGCATTGCCGCCGGCATGGCCGCCGATGGCCGGGTGCGGCCGGTGGTCGAATTCATGTATCCCGATTTCATGTGGGTCGCGGCCGATCAGGTCTTCAACCAGATCGGCAAGGCTCGCCACATGTTCGGCGGTGAAAGCGACATGCCGCTGGTTCTGCGCACCAAGGTTGCCATGGGCACCGGCTACGGCTCGCAGCATTCGATGGATCCCGCCGGCATTTTCGCCACCGCGCCCGGCTGGCGCATCGTCGCTCCCTCGACGCCGTTCGACTATGTCGGGCTGATGAATGCGGCGCTGCTGTGCCGTGACCCGGTGCTGGTGATCGAGCATGTCGATCTCTATGCCTCCAAGGGACCGGCCCCGGTGGACGATCTCGACTACTTCATTCCGCTCGGCAAGGCGAAGGTCGTGCGGCCCGGCACGCGCGCCACGATCCTCACCTATCTCGCCATGGTCGCCAAGACGAGTGCCGTTGCCGATGCCCTCGGCATAGACGTGGAAATCATCGACCTGCGCAGCCTCGACCGGGCCGGCGTGGATTGGGAGACCATCACGGCATCGGTGCAGAAGACCGGCAATGTGCTGATCGTCGAACAGGGCGTAGCGGGCACGTCCTATGGCGGCTGGCTGGCCGATGAAATCCAGCGCCGTCTGTTCGACTGGCTCGACC
>DAIPYB010000334.1:0-4016 GCA_036782955.1 Pseudoxanthobacter sp.
CGCGGTGCTGCAGCGCATCCTCGATCTCACCCAGCACCGCCGGATCGTCGATGGTCGCGGGCACGCGCAGCGGGTCGCCATCCGCGAGCTGGCGGATGGCGCCGCGCAGGATCTTGCCGGAGCGCGTCTTGGGCAGGCGCGCGACGGTGATGGCGAGGCGGAAGGCCGCGACGGGACCGATGATCTCGCGCACGCGGGCGACGAGTTCGGCCTCGATCTCCTTCGGCTCGCGGGCCACGCCGCTCTTCAGCACCACGAGACCCAGCGGCTGCTGGCCCTTGAGCGCGTCGGAAATGCCCACCACCGCGCATTCGGCCACCGCCGGATGGCCGGCCAGCACCTCCTCCATGCCACCGGTGGACAGCCTGTGGCCGGCGACATTGATGATGTCGTCGGTGCGGCCCATGATGAAGACATTGCCCTCGCCGTCGATGTAGCCGGCGTCCGACGTCTTGTAGTAGCCGGGGAAGTCGGAGAGGTAGTCGGCGCGGAAACGCTCGTCCTTCTGCCACAGCGTGGGCAGGCAGCCGGGAGGCAGCGGCAGGCGGATGACGAGATTGCCGAGCACGCCATGGGGCAGCGGGTTGCAGTCGTCGTCGACCACTTCCAGCGCATGGCCGGGCATGGGGACGGCTGCGGAACCATATCGGGCATGGACGAGGCCGAGGCCGAGGGGATTGGCGGCGATGGGCCATCCGGTTTCGGTCTGCCACCAGTTGTCGATGACGGGCACGCCGAGCAGGTTCGCGGCCCATTCGGCGGTGTCGGGATCGGCGCGTTCCCCGGCGAGGAACAGGGCGCGCAGGGTGGAGAGCCTGCGTGCGGCAACAAAGGTTCCCTCCGGGTCTTCCTTCTTGATAGCGCGCAGGGCCGTGGGTGCGGTGAAGAGGACGGAGACGCGGTTTTCCTCGATGACGCGCCAGAACTGGCCGGCATCGGGGGTGCCGACGGGCTTGCCCTCGTAGAGGATGGTGGTGGCGCCGTGGAGGAGGGGTCCGTAGACGATGTAGGAATGACCGACGACCCACCCGATGTCGGATGCGGTGAACATGGTCTCGCCGGGCTTCAGGCCATAGACGGCGTTCATGGTCCACTTGAGGGCGACCATTCCGGCGGCATCGCGGACGACGCCCTTTGGCACGCCGGTGGTGCCCGATGTGTAGAGGATGTAGTGGGGGTCTGTCGCGGCGATTGGGGTGCAGGGTGCCCTGAGGCCCTTGTCGACGGCTTCGTCCAGCAGGATGCCGGCATCGAAACCGAAGCCTTCCCTCAGGTCTGCCGGTCGTTGCGGTCGCTGGAAGACGAGGTTGGCGAGGGGCTTGTGGCGGGCCATTGCGACGGCCTCATCCACGAGCGGCTGATAGGCGATGATGCGTCCGGGCTCGATGCCGCATGAGGCGGAGACGATGATCTTCGGCTCGGCATCCTCGATGCGGGTTGCGAGTTCGCGGGCGGCGAAGCCGCCGAAGACGACGGAATGGACGGCACCGAGGCGTGCAGTCGCCAGCATGGCGACGACGGCCTCCGGGATCATGGGCATGTAGATGAGGACGCGGTCGCCCTTTTCGACGCCCTTCTGTGCGAGGACGGCGGCGAAGGCTGCGACCCTTGCGGTGAGTTCGGCGTATGTGAGGGCGGTTCGCGAGCCGGTGATGGGGGATTCGTGGATGAGGGCGGGCTGCCCCGCGCGGCCGGCATCGACGTGGCGGTCGAGGCAGTTATAGGCGACGTTGGTCGTCGCGCCGGGGAACCAGCGGCCATAGACGCCGAGGTCGGCATCGAACGGCGTCTGCCATGGCGTGAACCAGTCGATCTCTCTCGCGGCATCCGCCCAGAAGCCCGCGGGGTCTTGCTTCCACGCCGCGTAAACGTCCTTGTACCGGCTCGTCATGGCTCTCGTTCCTCCCATGCTGGCATTGCGGAGCCGCCGGTCTTGTGCGGCGGTCTCTGCGCTCCTGCCCTTGTGACGCGGGCGCGGGCTGCGCCCTGTTCGGCCTGTTTTCCGGACCGGATGCGGGCCGAGGGGCGATTTCCCCCGTGGCTTGCGCGCCGGTGTGCCGGGCATGCCTCCCTCGCGCCGCATTTACGGTGCGCATTCGGTCGTGCACCGTGAGGGCCGGTTGGGCCGGGCCGTGGTGCCCTGCAGCGCGGGGTGCGGGCAGGACACGCGGTCTGGTGGCGGGGTCTGCGATCAGGCTCGGACCAGCTTTAGCGCGTGCGGAGCGGGGGCGAAATTAGCCCAACGTCCTAGTTCCGGCGCTTTGGGGTGGGTCGAATTGACCAAACGATACAATGGTCTATGCCACTTTGGTCGGATACGGGCGTGTGCGGCGCGGCAATGAACCCTGAGGTTGAGTTCTGGCCGACGGAGCGGGGGTACCGGAGCCCGCGGGCGACGGGACGCACCGGGATCGTGGCGCGAGGGTTCGGCGGGAAGGCCGGAAGCGGCTGCGCTGGAGGAATGAACGAGTGAGCGAACGCAGTCAGGCTTTTCCGCAGACCGCCGCGCCGGCCCGGTTCCGGGATCACCGCATCGATTTCTGGCGCGGTCTGGCACTGGCGATGATCTTCATCGACCACGTACCCGGCAATGTTTTCGAGAAGCTGACGATCCGTAATTTCGGCGTGTCGGACAGCGCGGAGATCTTTGTCTTCCTGTCCGGGTTCTCCGCGGCGCTGGCCTACTTTACCAAGTTTGCCGGCGGTGCTCCGGTGTTTGCCTCGGTGCGGGTCTATCAGCGCGTCGGCAAGCTCTACATGGCCCATGTCGTGACGCTGGTCATGGCCATCGCGCTCTATTTCGGCGCCGCCATGTGGCTGTCGGATGCTCACTGGACGAAGGTGAACGGGTTGGATTTCTTCATCCGCGATCCCGTCCACGCGATGGTGGGGCTGGCGACGCTCGCCTACCAGATCGGTTATTTCAATATCCTGCCGCTCTATGTGGTGCTGCTTTCTGCGCTGCCGGTGCTGATGGTGCTGGCGGCACGCAACCTTTCCATGGCGTTTTCAGCCTCGTTTGCGCTCTATGCCATCGCCCACCTCGGCGGCTGGGCGCTGCCCAACGTTCCGGCCGATGGCGCGTGGTTCTTCGATCCGCTGTCGTGGCAACTGCTGTTCACCATCGGCTTCATCGCCGGCGTGCTCTACAGCGGGCGGCAGCCGGTGCCGTTCAATGCGCCGGTCTACGGGCTGGCGGTTCTGGTTCTCGTGGCCGGTGCGGTCATCCAGTTCGGCCAGTTCTGGCCGACCGACGGTGCGCTCCCCCTGCCGGCGTTCCTCTATACGTTCGACAAGGCCACGCTCGCCCTGCCGCGCATGGTTCATGCACTGGCGCTGATCTATGTGGTGGCGCACCTGCCCTATCGCTGGGTGGACGAGCGAATCATGCGATCCGGCTTTGCCAATCCGCTGTCGCGCATGGGGCGCCATTCCCTGCCGGTGTTCTGTTTCGGCGCGCTGCTGTCGGTGGCCGGACAGGTGATCGAGCGGCGCACCGGCGGCGGCTTTGCGGCCGATGCGGTGGTCATCATCGCCGGCCTCGGGCTGCAGTTGGGTCTGGCGATGTGGCTGGATCTGTGGAAGGCGATTACCGCGCCGCGTACCGCCACCGCCCGGGCTCCGGCGGAGGCCGCCTTCGCGCGCACGGCCGGGCAATAGTCCGGCCCGGAAGCCGCAGGATAAACGAAAAGCCCCGGCGGTGCGCCTTGCGCCGCCGGGGCTTTTTCATTCCGGGAAGGATGGTCCGCAAGCCCTCACGCGACCATGACCCGGATTTTCATCCGGGCTGGTCGGGGCTGCTCAGGCGGAACCCGCTCAGTGCAGCGAAGGCGCTGCGATGCGGACGCTGTCAATCTGTTCCTTGACCTGAAGCTTGCGGCGCTTCAGGGCAGACACGGCAAGGGAATCGATACTCGGATGAGCCTGTACTTCCGCCAGTTCGCGCTCCAGCGCGGCATGACGACGGCTCAGTTCGGCCAGACGTGAATCAATCGACATAGATTGAACTCCCTTTT
>DAIPYB010000335.1:0-4011 GCA_036782955.1 Pseudoxanthobacter sp.
CCAAGGCCGGCGGCGGCGCGCAGGGTATCTTCGGCATGGGCGGCCGGGCTGTCGGCGGGGTCCACGGCCGCGGCGATGCCTCCCTGCGCCCAAGCGGTGGCTGCACCCGTGCCGAGGGGGCTAGCCACCAGAACGGTGACGGGAAGCGGCGCCAGCGCGAGCGCGGCGGAAAGCCCCGCCACGCCGCCGCCAACCACCACGATGCGATCCGATCCGTTGTCGGTCATGTCTTTCGCCTTCACCAGCCGGCCCGCGCCGGCCCCGCTCGGGTATGTCCGCGCCTGCCATCGGGATGGCCGGGCACGGGGGCTGTCGGGGGCACGGCAGTGTGTCGTGCGCGAGGGGCGGGGCGGGCGGGGCGGCGCGTGCCGCCCCGGCGGGTTGCCCGTCGGGGAAAGAGGGGGGGTGCAAGGAGCGCGGCCGCCTCAGCGCACGGCCAGCATCCGCTCCACCGCCGCGCGGGCGCGGCCGGCGGTCGCCGGGTCCAGTTCCACCGGGTGTTCCATGCGCTCCAGCGCCCGGCGGATATTGGCGAGCGTGATACGTCGCATGTGAGGACAAAGATTACAGGGGCGGACGAAATCGACCCCCGGATTCTCAACGGCGATGTTGTTCGCCATCGAGCACTCGGTGATCAGCACCACCTTCGGCGGCTGCTTCTGGGTGACATAATCCGACATCATGGCCGTGGATCCGGCGAAATCGGCCGCCTCGACCACTTCCGGCGGACATTCCGGGTGGGCGAGAACCACCACGCCGGGGTGGCTGGCGCGCAGGTCGGCGATGTCGTCCGCCGTGAACAGCTCGTGGACCTCGCAGTGCCCCTTCCAGATGATGAATTCGATGTGCGGCAGTTCGGCCGCGATGTTGAGCGCGAGATATTCGTCCGGCAGCATGATGACGCGGTCGACGCCGAGCGACTCGATGACCTTGCGGGCATTGCCGGAGGTGCAGCAGATATCCGATTCCGCCTTCACGTCGGCTGAGGTGTTGACGTAGGTCACCACCGGAACACCCGGATAGCGCTGTTTCAGCAGGCGGATATCGGCGGCCGTGATGGAGGATGCCAGCGAGCAGCCGGCCTCGGTATCGGGGATCAGCACCGTCTTGTCAGGGTTCAGCAGCTTGGCGGTTTCCGCCATGAAGTGAACGCCGGCCAGCACGATCACGTCGGCATCGGTGTGCACGGCCTCGCGGGCCAGTGCCAGACTGTCGCCGACGATGTCGGATACGGTGTGGAAGATCTCCGGCGGCTGGTAGTTGTGGGCCAGAATGACGGCATTGCGTTCGCGCTTCAGGCGCTGGATGGCGGCGATGTCTCCCGCCAGCGCCGGCCACTCGAAGGCCGGCACATGGTGGCGCACCTTCTCGTAAAGCTCGGGCATCGGCAGGGCGCCATCGGCGGCGGCCGGCGCCAGTCCGGCTGCGGTCACGGCAACGTTCATCGGGCTCTCCCGCTTCGGGTTATGCTCATAGTGAGCATAATAGGGGTCTAAAAAACGGCCCCGGAACAGACCGGAACCCCGACAACCGTGGCTGCCGCCTGATGCGGTGGCGCCACCCCTGACCGCCGCTCACCGAACGATGACCGGCAACACAGACCGCAGCAGGCCCCGACCGGGCATGTCGGGAGGGGCCATTCCTGCGATATGAGTTATGCTAAATATGAGCATAAGCCGGCGTCAAGTCCTTTGCCTGAGATTTCGTGTAGCCTGCAGTCCCCCGGGCGCGCCGCGAGGCTGTCGGAAAGGCCGTCCGCACGGGCAAAAAAACAGGGCGCAGCTGGTGCCGCGCCCTGTCGTCGTCTGAAATTGCGGATGGAAATCCGTCGGTTGTCAGCTGGAGGACGTGCCCTGCGTCGCTGCGGCTGCCACGGCCTGCTGTTCCTCGTCGGTCAGCTTGCCGGGGTTTTCGATGCGCACGGTCACCACGCTGTTGGTCAGTTCCAGACCGGCCTCGGCAAAGGCCTTGGTCAGTTCCGCATAGACATTGCGCTTGACCACGAACAGATCCAGCGGCCGCGTCATGAACTTGACGCGGATGGTAAGGCCGTTGGCATCCACCGCCGAAACGCCCTGCGACTTGACGGGTGCAAGGAACTTCGGCCCCAGATCCGGATCGGCCGCCAGCCGCTCGCCCACCTTCTTGATGACCTTGCGCACCTTCTCCGGGTCGGTGCCGTGGGGGAACTTGAACGGCAGCTTCGCCACCTGCCAGTCGCGCGACAGGTTGTTGATCATCTTGATGCCGCCGAAGGGGATGGTGGCGAGATCGCCGTTGGTGCGGCGCAACTGGAAGGAGCGGATGGAAATACGCTCCACCGTGCCCTGCGCTTCGCCGACATCGACATATTCGCCCACGCGGAAGGCATCGTCGACGAGGAAGAAGGCACCGGACATGACGTCATGCACCAGCGTCTGCGACCCGAAGCCGAGGGCGAGGCCGATGATGCCGGCGCCGGCAAAGAGCGGGGCCACCTGAACACCGAGTTCCGACAGGATCATCATGGCCGAGATGACGATGACGGTGGTGAGCAGGAACACCCGCGCCAGCGGCAGCAGCGTGGCGATGCGCGATTGTCCGGCCGGCAGCGGCTGCTCGCCGTCCGGGTCGCCGACGATGATGCCGGCGATCGCCCCTTCCATGGCGAGCTTGCGCTCGATGGCAATCTCGATCCAGCGATAGGCGAGATAGCCGAAGATGGCGATCAGGCCGACCTTGATGGCGACGATGCCGGCGCCCGTTCCGCTGAACGACAGCCCCCATGTTTCCAGCAGCACGCCAAAGGCGACGAGGCTGATGATGAGCGCGGAGCCGGTATAGGCGAGGTCGCGGAAATCGCGCAGGCGACGGCCCGTGCCGGTCTGCAGCAGCGGCGAGGGCGGGATGATCTGCGCCAGTATCAGGCGGCTTGCGCCTTGCAAGGCAAGCGCCGCGAACACCAGCAGCACCGGAACGACCACCAGAACGGAGCCGCCGCCGTCGCCGATCAGCACGCGAACACCGCGGATGAACCATGTGATGATGAAATAGACGATGGCGATGAGCCACCAGTTGCGGGCGAACCATCCGCGCCAGCCACTCTGCCACCCGATGGCACGGGTCACGACCTTGCGGTCGGTCACGCACAGCACGATCAGCAGCAGCACCAGCACCAGCGACAGTCCGAGCCCGACGAGCTGGCGCGATTCGGTCTGCAATTGCAGCACGACGAGCCACAGGTCGGCGACGACCACCACCCCGAACAGCGCGGCGAACAGGGTGAGGCTGCGCATCAGGCTGCGGGCCTCGCTGTCTTCCAGCGCCACGATGCGGCAACCCGGCAGGCCGGGCGCGATGACGGTGCGGAAGATCTGCCGCGCGGCGCGCACGCCCGCGAACCACACCAGCACCAGCAGCGCGGTGCGGTGCAGCAGTTCGTGGTTGCGCCCCAGATATTCCAGCACGCCGAGGCCGACCGCGAACAGGATCAGCGTGCCGACCAGCCACAGCCCTCCGCGCCGCAGCAGGAAGGCGATCCGCTCGTTGGTGGAAAGCTCCGTTTCGCCCGGCGGAACGGCCTTGGGGCGGCCGATGGTCAGCCGCTCGAACGGGATCGCCACGGCAAGGCCGACGACGATGGCGGCAATGCCCGACAGCAGGCCGCCGAGTACCCAGTCGTCAACCTGTCCTTTCGGCAACTCGCGGTCGAGCGCGGCGTTCAGGTCAGCCGGGAAGGTCTCGATGGCACCGAGCGCGCCATGGAAGGAAGCCCGCAGACGCGCCAGCACGCTGATGAGATCGGCACGCGCCTCCGTCACGTCGGTGTCGAGGGCCTGCTCCACGGCAACGCCGGCACTGTCGGTGTGCGCGGGCGGGCTTTCCGCATAGGCAGAGGTGAGGGGCGGGAACAGGATCAGGGCAAACAGAAAGGCCAGAAACGGCAGGCGCGGGCAGCAGGCCGGAACGCGCGGCTTGACCATGATGTCTCCTTGGTACGGGCCATGGAGGATGGCAGCAACGCCAGCCCGT